>CADBNE010000072.1 GCA_902795975.1 uncultured Erysipelotrichaceae bacterium | reverse complement strand
GGATTATTCTTCTTGTATATATTACAACCATTATTTGAACGTATAACAAATAAACTAGGAGAAAAGAAAACAAAATTATTATCAATTATTCTTTTAGCTATACTTTTTGTTGACTGTATATATTCATTTTTTATTAAATAAAGTTAATAATTATAAATATGTATGATATACTTTATATGTAAGTATAGGAGGAAGTAAAATGAAAAAAAGTAAAAGATTATTATCTATAGCAGCTATTTTTACATGTGCTGTATTATTATCTGGATGTGAAGTTAAGTTTTCAACAAAGTCTAGTAGTGATGAAAATGCAGCTGTTACAAAACAAGAAAAAATAAACACAGTTACTGGTGATTGGACTTGTACTGGAAGTAAAGGAACTTTAAAAATTAATATAGATGATAATAATAAGTCAGTATTAATGTCATTAGGAACATTTAGTATTGATGCTAAATATGAAGCTAGTGGGGAAGTAACTCCAAGTAAGAAGAAAGATGGTTATAAATATACTCAATATATATTTACAAGTGGTTCTAATTCTACAGGTGCTACATATTCATCTGCAAATAAAGTAGGTTTTATATTTGGTTTAAATGATAGCGATGTTAAAAAAGGTCATTATGTAGATACTAAGAGTGCTACAGCACTAGAATTTGATTGTACAAGAAATTAAAAGATGAAATATTTCATCTTTTTTTCTTATATGTTAAAATAATAATGGTGGTAATATGGATATTAAGTTATCAAAATATTTAGATGAACAAGTAGCAAGTGAAGAACAAGTATTTAGTGATAAATGTGATAAGGTTATTAGTTATTTAAAAGAAAATATAAAAGATGTTGATTTAGATAAACAAGCAGGAACTTCTAATAATGTAGAAATATATAGAAGATTATGTGGATGGTTATTTAATTTTTTTCATGATGAGTTATATAATTCTTTTAAATTAATTAATTATGATAAGAGTGATTTTGAAAAACAATCATTATATTCTTTTATGATGAGTATATCAAGAGATAGAGATAATGTAGATATACTTTACAATATGTATAAAATACATGGTGTTATAAATGAAGTTAGAAAATTTGAAGATAATATGTATGAAATAGATACAAATGATTATGGTGTATTATCTTTCTATAAAGCAAAAGATATTTTTAAAGATAATGAAGAAGTATTAGAATATATTGAATCTTTAGGAGAACGTATTAAAGATGGATGCCATGAAGTAACATATTATTTATTAGAAAAATTTAAAACATTTAAAGCAGTTACTTCTATTGTAAAAAAAGAATTAGGATGCACACAATATCATTCATTTTTATTAGATACTGAATATAATTTTGTTATTGATGTAGCACGTAATATTGCTATGCCAAAAGATTTATATTATATGTTAAATGATGTTGAAGAAATTAATGTATTAACATATGATGAATGTCAAAAATTAAATGAATTAACTAAAAAATATGATGAATCAAATACTTTATTTGATTTACTTAGAAATGCTGCATACAAAAAATACATGAATGAACATGAGAAAATTAAATAATTTTCTCTTTTTTAATTTGACAATATTAATAGTTTTTGATAATATTAATCTCGTAAAAAAGAGGGTTAAATATGAAAAAATTATGTAGAAAAATAGAAGATAATTTATTAAATGTTGGATATGATAATATTTATCCTACACAATTAATTGTAAAAACATCTAAATTATCTCAAATAGGAAATTTATCATGGGTTGAAGAAGATTCAGGTAATGTATTTTATAAGATTAATGTTGATGACAAATTACATGTAGTTATAGATGGATTTATATATGAATCAGTTAGTGGTTATGATAAAGTAGATAATAATTTAACTATTGATGGTGTAGAACAATGTAATGAAAAAATGGGATTATATTTATACGGAATTAAAGATAATACATTAGATTTAGGTGTAATACTAGGTGATGGAATGACATTAAATGAAAAATATCCTAATGAAGATGTATATGTTTTATCTGAATTATATAATTATTCAGAAGGTTCAAAAATGATGGGATTAAAATGTATGACTGTTTTAAGAGGTATATCTGATAACGAAATATTGATTGCTACAGGATGTTATAGAGATGAAAATATTGTAAATTTAGATGAAGAAGTAGCAAACTATATTTCAAATTTAAAGATTAAATAGGTGGTGATAATATGGAAATGAAATTTCATTTACATAGTGATGTTTTTGATATAGTAAAAGATGGTACTAAAAATGTAGAAGTTAGATTAAATGATGAAAAAAGAAGACAATTAAATATTGGTGATACTTTAATATTTTTAAGAAGACCAAATGATGATGAAGAAATAAGTGCTAAAGTAGTAGGATTAAACTATTTTAATAATTTTAGTGAATTAGTAGATAATTATAATATGGAAAGATTATATTTATCAAATTATACTAAAGAAATGTTTTTAAATGAATTACTTAGATTTTATCCATTAGAAGAACAATCAAAATATGGTGTAGTAGCTATAGAATTTGAAAAAATAACTAAATAGTTATTTTTTTTTGTGATATACTATTTATAAGGTAGGTGATATATATGGCATCAGCAATGATACATATTGCAGTAGCTAATGAAGTAAATAAAAAGTTAGGAAGAGATAATAAAAAGCTATTAATAGGTTCAATAGCGCCTGATATAAGTAAATTGGTAGGTGAAGATAGAACTAAAAGCCATTTTCAACTTACAGCAAACGATGCACCTAATTTAGAAGCATTTTTAATTAGATATAAAAATTATTTAGATGATGATTTTGTAATGGGGTATTATATTCATCTATATACAGATTATTTATGGTCTAAGTATTTTATATCTGAGATAATAGATAAAGATAAGCATGTTATTACTAAAATGGATGGTACTAAAATAAAATTTGATACTGAGTATTTACTTTATAAATATGTATATAATGATTATACAAATTTAAATATTAGTTTAATAGATGAGTATAATTTAGATTTAAAAATATTTTATGAAGAATTACCTAAACTTAATAATATAATAAGAGAAATTCCAATGGAAAAGTTAGATGTTTTGTTAAATAAGATGGGAGAAATAATAGAAAATTCTAAAGAAACAAAATTATATGTATTTGATTTAGATAATATTAAACAATTTATTAGTATTTCAACAGAAAGAATATTGAATAATATTGAACAAGATTTATAAAATCTTGTTTTTTTTATAATTAAAATATGATATTATATACAAATAGAAAAAGGTGAAAGTATATGTCTTTAGAATATCAATTAATGTCTAATGAAGAATTTTTAAATTATATACCCAAAGAAACAAAACTCTATATAAATTTGTGTAAAAAATATTATTTAAAAATTAAAGATGCTTCTACTGTAATGTTAGGTGATTATGTACTTTCTTTTTTAGCATCTACATATGCATTAATGGAATTTAATTCTAAGTACAAAAATTTTTTTGAAAAAAATGGTTTTATAATTAATAATTATTTTGAATGTGTAAAAAAAGTAAAAGTAGAAGGCTTTGTAAAAAAAATTAATATAAAAGAAAAAGATTCAAATGATATTATTTCTAAATTTAGAATTTCGGAAGAAAAATTTTGTGATAATACAATTCTTACTCCTATTAAAATTGTTAATCATTTATATTATATGTGTGATGAAGTTTCTTTAAAAAAATATTTTTATAAATATTATGATTATGGTAAGTTTAAAGATAAATTAGAAGAATTAAGAGATAGAGAAGAAAATACTATAATAAACGAAATAACAAACTCTTATTTTAATAAAAAATCATCAATAACTGAGTATTATTTATGTGAAGTGGCATATGTTTATGATTTATTATTTAAAGCTAAAGTATTAAATGGATTAGATAAAGAAAGTTATAAAACTTTTGCACTCTTTGCAGGACTTTTTAGAATGAGAAGTAGTGATGAGAAAATTCAGGTATATCAAACAGTTATAAGAAATTATAATATATTTAAAAAAAATGAAATTAATTATGAAAACATATTAGAAAAAAAGATATGTATAAATAAAAATTATTATTCAAGTGTAACTCCAATATTAGTACTTAATAAATATTTTAGTGAATATAAAGGTATCTATACTGACATAAGTACTATATTTAAAAATGTTATATTAAGTGATACAAGAGGTATAATTAAAAGATTATTTAAATTAGAAAATACTGATTTAATGGATTTATATATGCAATTTAAGGCGTTAGATTTACATAATAATTTATTAACAAGAAAAGAATATAATAAAAAATTAAATCCTGATGTAATTAATTATTTAGAAAATAGTTATAAGTTATATAAATATATAGTTAGCAATAATAGTACTAAAGATGGAATTATTATTCAACGTGGTAAAGATTATAATATTTTAGCTATGTTACTTACTTCATTTGATAGAAATAGTTCTATATCTAAATTTTTTAAATTAAATAATATAGATAGTAACTATATATGTAATTTATTAAATATTAATTTAAATGATAATAAATATAAAGAGATAAGTATAGATAATGAAGAAATACTTATAAAGTTTTATAGTTTATTATTAAAAATAAAAAGTAAAGTAGAAATAGAAGATGGATTATCTCTTAATATAGATGTTAATTATAGTGATATAACTATAGATAATATTGAAGAATTACTTACTGATAGTAGCATTATAGAAACAAGAATATTAAACAGAATATATAATGAAGTAACAGGTGAAAATCTTCCTGATAAGTGGGGAGAACTAATGAAATCTAAAATAAAAAAATATGATATGATGGAAAAAGATAAACAAATAGAAGATTTTTTTAATGGTTATAGTATTGATATTTATAAATATTTATCTGAAGCATCTATTATATTTAACAATATAAAAGACAAAATAAAAGATGATAATGATAGTGCTGTTATATCACTTATACTCGCAGTAAGTAAGTTAGATTGGTACAATGAAAACTCTGTATATAAGTATATGCAGACATTTGGTTATAATGAAGAAAATGTAAAAGATTTTTTTGAACTTAAAAATAATATATATGAAGGTGATATTAATCCATTTGTAATAAAGGAATATTATAGTAAGTATATATGTAAAGATGTAGATGAAGTAGGTAAACCAAGAAAAATTGATATTGCTCCACCATCTATTTTAAATGAAGTATTTAATAATTTATCATTTAGAATTATAAGATTATTTGATAGTATGGGTACTGATTATAATTCTTTTAAAGATTTTAGTGTAGGATATTATAAGTATAATGAAAAAATAATTAAGTTTGACATTATGAATATTATAAAAAGACTAAGAGATGATGATATATTTTGTTATTTTAATGCTGCATTAAATTTTTATAAAAGAATAGAATATGAAGATCAAGCTGGACATGTTTTTTATATAGATAATAAAAATGATATAAAATATTTATCACTTTTATTAGCAGTATTAGACAGTAATAATTTATATTGCAATCTCTTTAAAAAAGAAGGTGTTACTTATAATTATATATGTAACAAATTAAATGAAAAAATTAACTTTAAAACATCATATGATTTTCCTGAAAACCAAATTGAAAAAGAAATATATGAAATTTATAAACCTTTTATAAAGTACCTTTATAATGGTACTAATTTATGTAAATTGGAAGAAAATAAAACAAAAAAAGATGTAGGGTTTATAGCACGTAGATTATTTGATGATAAATTAAATGATAATAAAATTATAAGAAAACTAATTGATGATAATATGACTTATAATTGTATATTTGGAGAAATATATAATGAAAAATTAAATGAAAATGTACTTACTCCAGAGAAATTAGAAGAACAATTAAATAAGCAAATGGAAGAATTATATAGTCTTAAAATAGAATCTTTAGATGCTGCATTAAATTTTATATTAGAAGGAGATAACTGTTTATCTCAATATTCAGAATATATTTTAATGCAAGTTAGAGAAATTAATAAATCATTAAATTTAGATGAATCATTAGAAAATATAGATGAATTAGTAGATAATATTTATAATGATACACCAGTTAAACAAGGAATGCTTTCTAAACTATTTTCATCAAAAGATATAAATAGAGAATTAAATCATAATGTACTAGATATGTTGAGTGATGAATTAAAAAAAGAATCTAATACATTATCAATTCAAATAAAAAAATATAGAGAGATATTTAAAATAATAAAAAAATATATAGATTCTGTATATAAATATAAAGATTTTTCTAACTATAATTTAAGATTATTTGAAATGAAATTATCACATATTCCAGAAGTAGATACTACTTATTCAGAAAGATTAAGTTATAAGCAAGTAATAGATGGTTTTAGTGAAAAGATAAGTGGTTATGAAAGAACTATTATTTTAATGAATACTCAGCTATATCAAATATATCAAGCAATTAGTAATCATGTTATTACATATAATGCATTAAATATTTCTAAAAATGTTATAATACCTATGATTAGTTCTGGTGTATTATTTAAGATTGGAAATATTTCACAACGAAAAGCTATAGCACTTTCTAATAGTTTAGTAGGACTATTTAAAACTGCGATAGCACAAGATGTAAATGGTGTTAAATCAAATTTAAAAAATCTAAAAGTTGTAGATTTACCGCAAGGTACAATTGATGATATTATTAATAGCTTTGATTCATTTATAGAAGAAATTAACAATAGTAAAAATGATTTATTAGCACTTACTAATAATGAAACATCAAATAAAGATGTTAAAGTAAAAAAAATAGGTAAAAAGGGTAGTAATTAGGAGGATTTATGGAAAAAAATAATGTAATATTAAATTATGAAAGAGTAGATTTTAATAATCCAACTACAATTATTAATTATGGACATGAAGTTAAAGAAAAAATAGTAGATTTATTTAAACAAGTAATTAATAATTCTAATGATTATGAAGAATTTTTACTTACTGATGATGTATTAAAAGGTATAGAATCTTTTCCAGAAAAATTAGAAAAGTATGATAAAAAAATATCTAAGAAACAAAATTCTATAAGTTATAAAATTAAAAAAAGTTTTAAAAGTTTAGTCTTAAAAGATAATGAACCAGATATAAAAGCAAATTCATTTAAAGAACAATATAATGAATATCTAGAAAATATAGAAAAAGCAAGAAAAATTGTTGAATCAGTAATGAATGGATCTTTAAATGATATTACTACTAGAAAAGAATTATATAAATCTTTAGTACCTTTTATAACTATTTTAGATGAAGTTATTAAAGTAGGTGAAAGCGATAAAGAATCATATGAAAAAGAAATAGAATTTGAGGAACAAGAATTAAATAATATAAAATCAGATATTTCAAAATATGATTCAGAAAAAACATCTGATTTAGATCGTTCTATTAATTTAAAAAGACAATATTTACTATTGTTTGAAGAAAGATTAAATGAATTAAAAAATAATTTAGCGATTTATAAAGAAAATGAAGCACAATTTAAAATACAAGAAGTAAATGAACAAAAACTAGTTTTAGCAGCAAATTCATTTTTAAAAGATACATCTGTTATGCTTGAATTACAAGCTTCACTTTATGTAGGAAATTATAAACAAAAAAATAGAGGTAATACTTTACAAGCAATAAATGATGCAGGTAATTTTTCGTTGACAAAAAACTCTGAATTATTAAAAGAAAATACTTTAGTAGCAAATAATGTATTAGCTAGTAAAGGTATATCTATTGATACAATACAAACTATTTGTGATAATCTAAATGAATGTTTAAGAATACATATGGAGGGTAGAGAAACAAGAAAAGTTCAAATACAATTAGATAAAGATGCTATTAACTCATTGAATTCTGCACTAGATAATAATTTAAGTGACTTTGCATATTTAAATCAGGATTTAGGATTATCAAATTTATTAAATAAAAATACTAGTAAAGTAAAAAAATTGACATATAAAGGCAATAAAAGAAAATAGTAATGCTATTTTCTTTTTTGTTGATATGTGGTATTATTATTTTAATAATAGGGAAGTTATCGAATGGAGATGATACATTTGAATCAAAATAATACCATTAAATTAGGTATGTCATTTTTTTTGTTAGTATTAATTTCTATATGTGGTAATGGAAAAACAGGACTAGGTAAATTGTTAAATAGAATGGATAATAATTTAAATAAATCCAAAATTAATTTTTCATTTGATGTATTTGATGAAAATAATAAAAAAACAAATATAGATTTATCTAACATGTATGTATTTATTGAAGGTGAGAATGGAGATAAATACATATTTGATTTATTCTTTAATAATAATAAAGAAATAGATAAAATGTATGATTATAATTATGATAATTTACATAATATTATTTCACAAAAATATAATATTTATGTTGCTAAATATATTGGTAAAGATATTAGTTTTGATAAAACTAAATCATTTAATGAAATAAGAAAAGATTTTATTAAATTATATGATGGTTATAATATTGATGGAGAATATACTTTAGTATTTCCAAATAATATAACTATTAGTGATAATAATAAATTAAATTTAAATATAGTAGCACAAAGAATAAATGGCAATAAATATGATATAAATGATTTAAATAATGATATTAATCCTTATTTAAAGTATAATATATATACAAAGTATTATTCACAACTAGTAAAAAATAAATATACTATTTGTGCAGATACAATAATAAATTTAAATACTACATTAGGTTCAAATAATTATATTAATAGTGTATTTTCAACTTATTATATAAATAATGATTTATATAGTAAATCTGAATATTTAACATCATTAATAAATAATAATCCAGATAATTATAATGAATTAATAAATGAAATATTAGTTAATAATATAAAAAATATTACAACTAATAATAGTAATAATTTATTAGAAAATAAAATTGATTTTAATGTTACATTCAATAAATTAGATATTATAAGTAATAAGTTGTTAAATAGTATATCTAGTGATGAAATAAAATTTTATTATGTAACTATAGATGAAAATAATAATAAATTATTTGATTATAATTCTAATAATAGTAATTATGTAGTAGTAAATGTTGATTGTTCTAATAAAGAATTAATAGAGTTTAATGATAATAGTAGTAGAAAAGTTATATATAATTTTTATAAAATAGTTGATGGTAAAAAAGTTCCATATGATGGTGAAATATTTGTAAAAAATATAAATAATTCTATTCTTTTAGCACCTTCAGCATTTATACATAATAGTAATAATATTTCATCAAATATTATTTCATATGAATATATACAAGAATAAAATCCTGAATTATTCAGGATTTTTTATAGAAAGGATATTATGAAAATACAATATAATTCAATCGTAATCTTATCTTATTTTTTCATATCTTTATTTGCTTTATTTCTAAATATATTAAGCCATGGAAAAAGTAACAAAGTATTATTTTCTAGTTATAGAAATACATTACTTAGTCCACTTACATATATAAGATTAATTACTCATTCTATAGGCCATAGTAATTGGACACATTTTATGAATAATTTTCTATATATATTATTAGTAGGACCAATGATAGAAGAAAAATATGGTAGTATTAAATTGTTAGAAATGATATTAATTACATCGTTAGTAATAGGTATATTTAATTTTATATTTAGTAAAAAGGGAATAGTGGGTGCTAGTGGAATAGTATATATGTTAATTACATTATCATCTGCTGTAAATTTATCATCAGGTAGTATCCCTTTAACACTTATTTTAATATGTTTATTTTATGTAATTAATGAAATAGTAAATAGTTTATTTAAAAATGATGGAGTATCACATATATCACATTTTATTGGAGCAATATGTGGTATTGTCTTTATATTTTATCCATTATGATGTATAATTATTAAGGTGGTAGTATGATAGATTTAAATAATATTTGTACATATTTTTTACTTTTTTTAATTTATTCTTTTATGGGTTGGTTAATGGAAGTAATAGGTGAATATTTTCAAACAAGACGAATCGTAAATAGAGGATTTTTAGTAGGTCCATATTGCCCAATATATGGTTGGGGATGTATAGCAATGATTATATTATTATCTAAATATATGAATAATTATTTTAATTTCTTTATAATGGCTATATTAATATGTTCAATATTAGAATATTTTACAAGCTTTTTTATGGAAAAAATATTTCATGCAAGATGGTGGGATTATTCACAAAGAAAATTTAATATTAATGGTAGAATATGTTTAGAAACAATGATACCATTTGGTATACTTGGAAGTATAATATTATATATTGTAAATCCTTTCTTTTTAAATCTATTAAATAAAATTCCAACTACTACATTGAATACATTAAGTATTATATTATTTATTATTTTTATAGCAGATAATATAATTTCATTTAATGTAATATATAAATTTAAAAATACTATGAAAACAGCAGAATTAGATGGAACTGCTGAAATAACTGCTAGAGTAAAAGAAGTTTTAATGCAACGTAGTTGGTTGTTTAGACGTCTTATTAAAGCATTCCCTAATATAAAAAATCATAAAGAAATGCTATTAGAATTACAAAAAAGAATTGATACAGAACTAAAAAGTATTAATAGCAAAATAACTGAAACAATAGAAGATGTAACAAAAACTATAACTAAGTAATAAACCTTTAAAGGTTTATTTTTTTATATTGTGAAACACTTTAAAAATTTTATAATTTGTATTATAATTGATAATAGAGGTGGAATATGTTTTGTAGTAATTGTGGAAAAAAGATACCTGATGATTCTAAATTTTGCGAAAAATGTGGTGCAGTACAAGAAAATAATGAAACAGTTGAAACACAAGATGAATTAGATAAAACAATTGTATTAATGGATAAAACTGATGATAACCTAGATAAAACATTATCTCTTGAAGAGACTAATGAAAATACAGAAGAGATAAGTTTAGATGAAGACAATAATTTAGAACAACCAGAAGTATCTGAAGAAAAAGTTGCAGATAAAGAAGAAGTAATTGAAGATGTTCCTTCAGTAGAAGAAACAGTTGAGCAACAAACTAATGAATATTCAAATGATAAAAAAGTTGATGTTGACGATGAAAAAGAAAAATTAGCTGGTTCACATACTATGTTACTAAGTAATTTAGATGATGCAGTAGCAGATTTAAAACCAGATGATTTTGATGAATTAATGCCTAAATCAAGTAATGCAAGAATAATAGCAATTATAACTTTGTTATTAATAACAGCTATAGGTGTAGGAATATATTTCTTTATAATTACACCTAAAGAAGAAAAAGAAAAAACAAATAAAACTAATTATCAAGATATAATAAATGAGTATGGTAAAAGTATAGAAAAAGTTGCTAAAGAATATTTATTAGAACATGAAATAATTAGTGATTATTCTGAAATAAAAAGTCTTGTAAAATATAATAATCATAAAGTTAGTTGTAAAAATGTATATGTAAATATAGATGGAACTGTTTATTTATCAGATTGTACTGTAGACGGAGTAAAAGTAGAAGAAGGCTATGGTAAGAAAAAGAACATTCTTACTAAAACAGGAGAAGATGCTTGTAATGTAAAATATAATAAAGTAAAAAAACAATTAGAATTTTATACTGAAGATAAGTTAACAAGTGTTTATGAATGTGATTCATCAGATTGTGGATTATATGAACAAGCAGATTTTAAATATAATTCATGCTTAGATTCTATAGCACTAATTAAAGATGGTAAAAAAATATATTTATATAGTTATGAAGCAGGTCAAAAGTTATTTGAAGCATTTAGTGAAATTGTACCTATTAATTTAAAAAATAATAATCAAACATTAATAGTTAAAGATTATTTTACAGAAAAATATGGATATGTAACATTAAAAGGTACTCAAATATTAAAAACAGAATATGATGCTCTAGGAATAATAAAAGATGGTAAATTATTACCACAAGGTGTTGATTTAGATAATGATATTATTATAGCTGCTAAAAATAATAAATATGGAGTTATTAATTTATCTACTGGTAAACAAGTAATTAATTATTTTTATAAAGATATGTATTTAGCACCAAATAATAATTATATAGGAAAATATGGTAGTAAATATTATTTAGTAGATTCTAAAGATGAAAAAGTATTAAAAGAATCATATGAAATGATTTTTGCTTTTGATAAAGTTATTGTAGTAAAAGATAATAATAAATTAAGATTTATTGATTATAATGAAAAAAATATTATAGAAGATACTATAGATGTATCTGGAAATTATGATATTAGAAATGAAAATAATGATTATAATGTTTATGAAAATGATAATATGATTATGATTGATGTTTATAAATCAAAAAATAATATGATTAGTTATACATATAATCAAGATAAGAAAGAGTTAACTAAGTTAACAGAAGATACTAATTCAAATAGTAATAGTAATTCAAACAATAGTTTAAATAGTAATGTAGGTGAAGAATAATATGAGATGTATTGTTTGTGGAAATGAAATAAAAGATAATTCTTTAGAGTGTCCAATATGTGGTTCAAAACAATTAGGAACTCCAATATATAACACTCAACAATTTACAGATTTACAACATCAAATAAATAATATGCATATAAATAATACACAACAAGTAGATACTAATACAAATAATAATGTAAACAATAATTATTATGGACCAAATCAACCACAACCAATGGTACAACAACCAATGTATGGACAACCAACATATAGTCAACCAACATATAGTCAACCAGTTGGATATATTAATCCTATACAAAATGGTTATCCATTTAAACCTAATCCAACTAAAGGAAAAGATATTGCTAGTTTGGTATTAAGTGGTTTTGGTGCATATTATTCATTATGTGTATTTTCAGTAATTACTACAGGATTAAATGAATTTATAAGTAAAAATTTAAGTGATCCTAAGTATGCAGAAGTATTAGAGAGTAAAGCAGCACTTACTGGTTGTATTACATGGCCACTATTCTTGATACCTATTATCAACTTAATAATTATATTATCTGCAAGGAAAACTGCAAAAACAAAAATGAATACTATAGCTTTAGTAGCAACATTAGTAATTTTAGCTATAGGAGTAGTAAGTTCTTGTTATATTTATAATAATTTATAGAAGTGAAATTGATTAATTTCACTTTTTTTGTTATTATATCAGTTAACTAAAAAGGGATGATTTTATGAAATTAAGTTTAAAGGATTATAATAGTTTAAATGATAATGAAAAATTTAATAAGTTAATGCCTATATTTGAACATATAATTGAAAAATATAATTATACTATTACAGATAATAAAGAATTTTTTAATGATGTAAAAAAAATATTACAAGAAGCATCATCAATTAAATTTGATAATAAAGAAGATATACTTCCTACATTAAAAAAATTTATTATAGAAAAATATTTATTATTAATTAGTAATAAAATGAAAAAAAATAATGAATATTTAATGAATTGTATTTCTAAAATTATAAATAATAAACTATCTATTGTAGATAATTATAAAGATGCAAGGTTAGAATTTAATAAGTTTTATAGTAGTATAAAAGTATTAAAAATAAATATTACTCCTGAAATATGTATGGATTTATTAAATAATGAAAAAATGTATACTATAATAAAATTAATATCTGACAAAGAAATTACAGCATTAAAAAAAGGTACATATGAATCAAGATGTAATGAATTAGATACTGATTTCATTCTTTCATATTGTTCTAAAGAAAATATTGAAATTGAGTATGAAGATGTACAAATAGAAAATATATATAATGATGATATAGTAGCATCTTATATGAAATCACTACCATCAAGAACATTAAGTAAAGAAGAAGTTGCAGAATTATATGAAAAGTATGAAAATACAAATAAAAAATATTTACAAACAATGTTATGTAGTTATAATGGTAGATTAGTTGTTAGTATTGCTAAAAGATATATAGGTAGAGGATTACCATTTATGGATTTAATTCAAGAAGGTAATTTAGGATTAATTAAAGCTATAGAAAAGTTTGATTATAAAAAAGGATTTACTTTTTCAACATATGCTGCATGGTGGATAAGACAAGCCGTAACAAGAGCATTATCAGATTATTCTAGAACAATTCGTATACCAGCTGGTAAAGAAACTGAAATATATAGAATGAAAAAAACAATATCAGATTTAACAAATACATTAGAAAGAACACCAACTACAGAAGAAATTGCTAAAGAAATGAATTTATCTTATGAGTTAGTAAAAAGTCTTCAATTAGCATCACAAGATGCTACAAGTTTAAATGAACCTGTAAATAGCGAAGATGGAGAAGAATTAGGATATTTTATACCATCAGATGAAGCAGGTCCAGATCAAAAATTTGATACTTTAGCACTTTCAGAAGCAATAAAATCAGCATTAAAAGATTTATCTGAAAGGGAACAACAAATAATTTGTTTAAGATTTGGTATAATTGATGGAAAAGAAAGAACTTTAGAAGAAGTTGGAAGATATTTTAATGTAACAAGAGAAAGAGTTAGACAAATAGAGGCTAAAGCAATTAGAAAATTAAGAAGACCTGAATCTAAAAAAATTCTATCAGGATTTATAAATGAACCTGATATGAGTGCTCCTATAAATAGAAATAAAAGAAGAAAAAATCCTGAACAATTATTTGAAGAAAAAATGCTTGCGTTATTTTCAGTATATAAAAGAGAACATGTATGTAAAGCTATTAGTAAATTAACTGCAAATCAAAGAAAGTTATTTGAATATTATCTTGAAAAAGATGAAACTAATAGTAAATGGAAAGATGAATATGATGCACCATTTAAAGAATTATATGATAGATTTATTAAATATTTAAATAAAGTATCCGTTAATGGAATAATGGAAGATGAATTAAGTAGTGAAAATAAAAATAATGTACTTGTATTTTTATTAGAAAAATTACTTACTGAGTCATCATATAAATTTACACAAGATGATATTCCAGTATTAGGTAAAGTTTTTTCAGACGAAAAATATGAAATATTTAGAGAAGAATTAAATGATGAAGAATTAAGAATATTATCATATAGATTTGGATACTACACAGGTGAATGTTTATCAGTAGATGAAATAGCACGTAAATTAGATAAATCATATTTATATATAAGAGTTACTCTTCAATCTAAAATTTTAAGATTGCTTGAAATTGAAGATACACTTGAAAAGAAAAAGAGATATTTTCTATAAAATTATTGTTTAAAAATTATATTTATGATAAAATGATAATGTCTTTTCGTAAGACATTATCTTTATGGTCTGTTGGTGAAGTGGTTTAACACATCGCCCTCTCAAGGCGACATTCACGGGTCCGAATCCCGTACAGACTACCATATTAGAATTCAAGCTTGAACAAAATAGTTCAAGTTTTTTTATACATAAGTATCTTATGTTATAATAAATATAGAGGTGTTTTTATGGACATGGAATTCATTAAAGCTAAAACAATTATGACTAAAGTAAAACATGGTAATGAATGGTATGGTATAGATTATAATATGAATCTATATAGAGGATGTACTCATGGATGTATATATTGTGATAGTAGAAGTAATTGTTATCATATAGATAATTTTGATATACCACGAGGTAAAGAAAATGCACTAGCTATATTAGAAAGTGAATTAAAAAAATATCATAAAGGTATAGTAGGTATAGGTTCTATGTCTGATACTGATAATCCAAGAGAAATAAAGTATGAACAAACTAGAGGGGCTTTAAAATTAATTTCTAAATATGGATATGGGGTATCTATAGATACAAAGAGTGATTTAATATTAAGAGATTTAGATTTATTGAAAGAAATAAATAATAAAAATAATGTAATTATTAAATTTACTATTACAACACCTAATGATGAATTATCTAGAATAATTGAACCAAATGTATGTGTTTCATCTAAAAGATTAAATGCGATAAAAGTATTATCAGATAATGGTATATATACAGGTATAATGTTAAATCCTATATTACCATTTATAACTGATAATGAAGAAGATATTAAAAAGTTAGTAAGATTAGCATATGAAAATGGTGCTAAATTTATACATACATATATGGGAATGACATTAAGAGAAAATCAAAGAGATTATTATTATGAAAAGTTAGATAAATATTTTAATGGAATAAAAGATAAATATATTAAATATTATGGCGATAGATATAATTGTTTACCACTTAACTATAAAAATTTATATGAAGTATTTAAAAAAGAATGTGATAAATATGGAATACTTTATAATATGAAAGATATAATAAAAGACTATAAAAAAGAAGTAAAGGAAAATGAACAGATATCATTGTTTTAATTGATATATAAAAATGATATAATATATATAGTAGGTGATTTATGAAGAAATTTTTAGGTTATAGTTTTTATATGTTATCTATAATACCTTTAATATTATATATTTATGTTTCAAATAGTCCTACATATAATTTTAATGAAATTATAAGATTAGGAATTATTGGTATAGGTTCGTTATTAATGTATTTTGGTGGTTTATTTTTATCAAAAGCCTATAATAGTAATAAACCTATGAAAATAAATTTATATATATTTTTTATAGTTTATCTTATTTTAGTAATTACTTTAACATTATTTGATACGTCATGGGGAAGAAGTGGAATAAAAATTAAATCTTTACATAATGTAAGTAAATATATAAATTTAAAACCATTTAAAACTATTAAAGGATTTATATTAGTATTTGATAGTTGTCTATATTCTACTAAAGATATAATGTTAAACTTATTTGGTAATTTAGCAGCATTTATGCCTATGGCTATATTTTTACCATTAATATTTAAAAAACAAAATAAATTTTATGTATTTTTATGTACAATGATATTATTTGTATGTTGTATAGAAGGATTACAATTAGTTACTGGTTCTGGTAGATGTGATATAGATGATTTAATATTAAATGTAGGTGGTTCATTCTTTTTATATTTAATATTAAAGATTCCTCAAATGAAAAAACTTATACGAAATGTTTTATTATTAGAAGGTAATAAAGTAAGTAAAATTTTTATAGGCTTTGTTATTATTTGTATAGTAGGTATTATTTCGTCACTAGTATATTTAGTAAAGTATAGAGAAAAATTATATCAAAATCATTTAAATAAATTATATTCAAAATATAGTTTTAATGTAGAAGTACAAGATAGAACTAGATATTGTAGTGATACAGAAGAAATGTTTTATGAAGATGATTTATATAAATATTATTTTGAGTGCTACAAAAGCGATAATGTTTATGTAATTATAAATGATAAAGAATATAAACTTAAAGAGGTTTTAGTTGATGATTTTGATTATGATGTTTCTATAGATTTATTAGGTAACTTAGGGTTAAAATATACTAGAAAAAATAAATATACTTATATTAATATGAGTACTAAATCCTTAGAAAAAGAAAAAGATATTTATACTAAACCAACAATATATTATGAAAAAGATGATGATATATTGGCAGTTATGACATCTGATTATAGTATTTCGAAAGATAATTATAAATATAAATTACATCTTATCCCTAAATCTAGTGGTGAAACAATATTATATGTAACTGCTAAAGACGAAGAACAAATAGTAGAAAAATTTGAATATAAAATACAAATAGATGAAAATTTGAAAGTAAAATATGAATTGATTAATTCAAAATAAGACAGATATAATGTAAATCTGTCTTTTTTTTGATATAATTAAATGGGTGATATAATGACTTTTGAAGAATTAAGAGATAAGTATCCTAATTTCGTATATGAAAAATATGAAATAAATGAATTAGAAGATAAATATGAATTAAAATATTATTTTAGTATTCCAGGATTAACTGAATTTAATCCTATAGTAAGATTACCAAAAAGTAATAATACTTTGGATAGAGAATTATTTGAATACTTAGTATTTCATATAGGACTTGTTGAATTAGTAAGTTATTTTAAATGTACTTGTTCTCCTAATGTAATAATTAATGCTGGATATATAGATGAAAACCAAGTAGAATGGTTTAAAAAACTATATTATTTAGGACTAGGTGAATTTAGATATATTAACAATATAGATTGTCCATATGATACTTTTATGAATATTAAAGTTACATCAGAAAGAAAGTTTAACTATAATATTAATTATAATGGTACAGGTAATATGATTGCTATAGGGGGAGGAAAGGACTCTATAGTTAGTTTAAATCTATTAAAAGGAATGGATAATACATGTTTTATGATTAATCCTAAAGTACCAGGGATAGAGAGTGTTAAAACTGCAGGATATGATAATTTATATTCTATAGAAAGAATAATTGATAAGAGATTAATTGAATTAAATAGTAAAGGATTTTTAAATGGACATACTCCATTTAGTGCTGCTGTAGCATTCATTTCATATCTATCAGCTTATATTAATGGTAGAAAATATATAGTATTATCTAATGAAGGAAGTGCTAATGAACCTACAGTATTAGGTACAAAAATAAATCATCAATATTCTAAAACATATGAATTTGAAAATGATTTTAATGAATATACTAAGAAATATTTTAATATAGATATACATTATTTTAGTTTACTTAGATGTTTATCTGAATTTCAAATAGGTATGTTATTCTCACAATATAAAGATTATCATAAAGTATTTAAAAGTTGTAATGTAGGTAGTAAGAGTATTCCATGGAAATGGTGTTGTAATTGTGCTAAATGCTTATTTGTATATATAATACTAAGTCCATTTCTATATAAAGATAATTTAGTAGATATATTTGGAGAAGATTTATATGAAAATAAAGATTTATTGAATATATTTATTGAATTATGTGGATATAGTGATAAGAAACCATTTGAATGTGTAGGTACATATAGTGAAGTAAGATATGCTATTAGCTTAGTAATAAATAAATTTGATAATTTACCATACTTATTACAATATTATAAAGATAATTATCCATTAGAATTAAATCATGATTATATAAATGATTTTAATGATGAAAATAATATACCAAATGAATTTTTAAATATTGTTAAGGAAGAACTACAAAGAGTAAAAGAGGTAATAAATAATGATTAATAATATAATAAATGAACTTAATGGTAAAAATATAGCTATATTAGGATTTGGTATGGAAGGTAAAGCTGCATATAATTTTATAAGAAGATATTCTAATATGCATATAACTATAATAGATAAAAATAATATATTAGAGAAAAATGAATATTTAAATAATGATAATAATATAGACATAGTATATGGTGATAATTATTTAGATGGATTAGATAAATATGATTTAATATTAAAAAGTCCAGGAGTTATAACATTAGGTATGGATTTAACTAATGTACATTTTACATCTCAATTAGAATTATTACTTAAATATAATAAGAAAAATGTTATAGGTATAACTGCTACAAAAGGTAAAAGTACTACTTCAACATTAACATATGAAGTAATTAAAGCTTGTGGTATTAAAACTGTATTATTAGGTAATATAGGTAAAGCTATATTTGATGAAATAGAAGATATAGATGAAGATACTAAAGTAGTTGTTGAGATGTCAGCACATCAATTAGAATTTGTAGATTGTTCTCCACATATAGGATGTATTATAAATTTATATGAAGACCATCTAGATCATGCTGGTACAGTAGAGCATTATCATGCTAATAAATTAAATATGTTTAAATATCAAGATAGTGATGATTATACAATATATTGTAAAGATATAGAACCACTTAACAGTTATATAGATGATAAATATAAAGGTATAAAATATGGTATTAATTTTAGTAGTGATAGTAGCTTAAATACAACTAGTATAATAGATGATTATGTTACATTAAATAATGAAAAATTATATAATATAAATGATAATAGAATACTTATAGGTGATCATAATTTACGTAATATAATGATAGTACTTACTATAAGTAAAATATTAGGATTAGATATGAATATAGTAGTAAATACTATAAATAATTTTAAAGGATTAGAACATAGATTAGAATATGTAGGAGTATATAATGATATTACATATTATAATGATAGTATAGCTACTATACCAAGTGCTACTATTAATGCATTACAGTCATTAAAGAAAGTAGATACACTTATATTTGGTGGTATGGATAGAGGTATAGATTATACTGATTTAGTTAATTATTTAAATGAAGGGCATGTTAGAAATTTAATATGTATGCCTACAACAGGATATAAAATAGGTGATGAAATAATTAATGGTAATGTTAATATTTATAAAGTAGAAATGTTAAGTGATGCTGTTAAGTTGGCAAAAAAAATAACTAATAAAAATAGTATATGTTTAATGTCTCCAGCAGCAGCTAGTTATGAGTATTTTAAAAACTTCCAAGAAAAGGGAGAAGCTTTTAAAAAACTAGTAAAAAATGATTAAGTCATTTACAATTAATATTTCTTATGTTAAAATAAAGATGTATTTATAGGAAAATGTGAGGTGCTTTTTATGATTGAAAGATTCCCAGTAGAAAATCAAGATCAAGAAATTTCAAGAATGATTAGAGAAATTTCAGTAGCACTAGAAGAAAAAGGATATGACCCTATAAATCAGATTGTAGGTTATTTGATGAGTGGGGACCCTGGTTATATTTCTAGTTATATGGATTCAAGAAGAAAAATAACAAAATATGAGAGAACTAAAATATTAAATGTTTTAGTTAAAGAGTTTTTGAAATAATGCGTTATTTAGGACTAGATCTTGGAACAAGAACACTTGGAATATCTATGAGTGATATTACTCATACTATTGCTACTTCGTATAAAACAATAAGATTTGAAGATAGTCAGTATGATGATTTACTTGTAGAATTAAAACAAATTATTGATGAAAATAAAATTTCAAAGATAATATTGGGGTTGCCAAAAAATATGAATAACACTATTGGTGATAGGGCGTTAACTACATTAGAATTCAAGGATAAATTAGAAAAAGAATTTAATTTACCTGTAATTATGCAAGATGAAAGATTATCAACAGTAGAAGCTACGAACTACATGATAGAGGCTGATATGTCTAGAAAAAAAAGAAAAAAGAAGGTAGATGCATTAGCTGCTAATATAATCTTACAGACATATTTAGATAAAGAGAAAGGAATGTAAAAAATGGAAGAAAATAAAACACAAGGAACTGTAACAGAAGAAACAATGACTTTTAAAGTAATTGATGATGAAGGAAAAGAAATAGAATGTGAAGTATTATTTACATTTGAATCAGATGAAACTGGAAAAAATTATATAGTTTATACTGATAATACTCAAGATGAAGAAGGAAATACAAAAGTTTATGCTTCAATCTATAACCCAGATGAAGATGAGACTAAATTAATTCCAATCGAATCTGATAAAGAATGGAAAATTATTGAAACAATCTTAGATGAATTACAAAAAGAAATTCAAGGAAAGGGTTCAGAAGAGGAGTAAAAATTCTCTTTTTTGTTTAGTATGAGTAAATTTTTTAAAGCATTAGGTGTTATGATAGCTGTAATTTTTTGTTTAGCTATTATTGTTGTTGTAGGAGGTTTATTTTATTTTAAATCAGAATTATCTGCAGTAAATAAGTCTTCTAAAGAAAATGTAACAATTGAAGTTAAAGAAGGTGATACATATTATTCTATAGCACCAAAATTAAAAGAAAATAAATTAATTAAATCTGAAAAAGTATATAGATTATATATTAAATTGAATCCACCAGCAACTAATTTAAAAGTTGGAAAATATGAATTATCATCTTCAATGGATACAAAGACTATTGTAGAAAAATTACAAGGGCGTGCAAAAACAGAAGAGATTTCAATTACCTTTAAAGAAGGTAAAAATATGAGATATTATGCTAAAGTAATAGCAGATAATACAAATAATACAGAAGAGGATGTATTCAATAAATTAAAAGATAAAGAATATTTAAATAAATTAATTAAACAATATTGGTTTATTGATAAAAGTATATTAAATCAAAATATATATTATCCATTAGAAGGATACTTATATCCAGAAACATATAGATTTAAAAGTAAGGATGTAACTGTAGAAGAAATATTTAAAGTATTATTAGATCAAACAGAAAAAGAAATACAACCATACAAAAAAGAAATATTAGCAAGTAAATATTCATTCCATGAAATATTATCTTTAGCAAGTGTAGTTGAATTAGAGGCTAAAGAACCTAATGATAGAATAAATGTTGCTGCTGTATTCTATAATAGATTAAAATCTAATATGTCACTAGGAAGTGATGTTACTACATATTATGCTGCTAAAGTAGATATGTCTGAAAGAGATTTATATGCTGCAGAATTAAATGCTGTAAATTCATATAATACAAGGAGTTCTACTATGGCTGGTAAATTACCTGTAGGACCTATATGTAATCCATCTATTTCATCAATAGTAGCAGCACTTAATCCAGGAAAGAATAATTATTATTTCTTTGTTGCTGATAAAAATGGAGATGTATATTTTACTAAGACATTAGCAGAACATAATGATAAGATAGCAGAATTAAAGAGGAAGGGTTTATGGTTCACATATTAGAAATTAAAGATTTTGCAAAAGAGAATAATATACCAATAATGCAAGATGGTGGTATGGATTTTATATGTAATTATATTAAAGAAAATAATATTAAATCTATACTTGAAATAGGAAGTGCTATTGGATATTCAGCTATAAGATTTGCAAGTATAAATGAAGATATAACTATTACTACTATAGAACGAGATAAAGAAAGATATGAAGAAGCAGTAAAAAATATAAAGAATGAGTCATTAGATAATAGAATTACTATATATAATGCTGATGCATTAGAATTTAGTACTGATGATAAGTTTGATTTAATATTTATTGATGCTGCTAAAAGTCAATATATTAAGTTTTTTGAAAAATATAAAATAAATTTAAATGAAAATGGTGTAATTGTAAGTGATAATTTATCATTTCATGGTTTTGTAGAACATCCTGAATTAACACATAATAGAAATACAAGACAATTAGTAGGAAAAATAAGAAGATATATTAATTTTTTAAAAGATAATTCTGAATTTACAACAACATTCTATAATGTAGGTGATGGTGTATCTGTTAGTAAAAAAAATGATTAAAAGCTTGATTTTCAAGCTTTTTAATTTGACAAAATAACGAATTTGTATTAGTATACATAACCGAGGTGTTTTTATGCAAAGGGGTTTAAAACATATAATATTATTATTTATATTTATAGTAGTTTTTGGAATAGGTAGTAATGTAAATGCTGTAAACTTTGAAAAAGCATGTGGTGTTGTATTTGATAAACAAATGCAAGTAACAATTAAGTTTGAAACAAATGATGGAGAATCATTAAATAATTTAAATTATTGCCGTGGTTGTGGTGCTAAAAGATTTAAATTACCTACACCAGTGAAAAAAGGATATATATTTAAAGGTTGGTATGCTGATTCAAGATTAGAAATACCAGTGGGGAATATATATGACAAAGTAGAAACTGAGAAAATAGCTACATTATACCCATATAGTTTAGGTTGTAATATAAAAAAAGCATATGTAGTTTTATATGCTAAATGGGAAGTAGATGATTCTTGCGAGATACCTACTTCATATAAAGTAACAATTAATTATCAAACTGATTCTGATGATAAGTTTGATGATTTAAAATTTATTATTGGGGAAGATAATACTAAAATAAGCTTACCAACTCCATCAAAAGAAGGATATAATTTTATTGGTTGGTATGGAGAAAAAGAATATAGAACATTAATAAAAAATGATGAGTTGACTCAAGAAGAAATGTATAAAAAAATTAAAACAACTTATTCAAATAATGATAAATGTTCTTTTGAAAGAAAAGGAACTTTATATGCTAGATATGTTGATAATAATGAGTTAATTTCAATGATTATTGATGCTGCAGATAATAATACATTTATGATAAATGATTTACTAAAATAAGCTTTTTATGGCTTATTTTTTTATATTTGTGGAAAAAAATACACAAAGTTCATTAAATTGCATAATATTTATTGACAAAATTAAAAAAAAGTATATAATAAATAACAAAAATTTCAATCTGTGGCAATTAAGAAAGAAATTTAGGGGGAATTGGTATGAGAAGATTTTTAGAAAATGTTGGATTGGCATTGAGTGCAATCATTGTAGTAGCTTTAATGTTAAGTGGTTCATTTGTATTTGCTCAAAATAAAAATGTTATAGAAGCAAAGAGCTATCATGTAGATGCACATGAAAAAGATGGTTACATTGAAAAAGATATTGAATTATCAACATCATTAATTAAAAAATATGAAAACTCTAAAAACAGTTATGAATATGAATTATCTGTTGTAAATGGTAATGTTATATCAAAAAGTTTGAATACAGGTCACACTGAAAAGATATATTCTAAAGGTGATGCAAAATACATTACTGAACTAAATTATTATTATTATGATTCTAAATATATTATTATTATTACTGAAGATGGAGAATTATATGCAAATATCTATAAAAGTAATCAAAATAAAATAAAATTTAGAAAGATTAAAACAAATAATAAAGTAAAAGGTATTAAGGTTGTAGAAACAACTCAAAGATTTTATGAATACCCAGCTGTACAAGTATTTGGATTAAATGAAAAAGGTGACTGGGAATTAATAAGATTATAGTTTTAGAGGAAGTATAAGTACTTCCTTTTCTATTGCTTATAGTATAGACTATTAAAGTAAATTTTGTTATAATTATTAGGTATGAAAGGAAAGAAAGGAGATTTATGAGTAAAATAAAAATGTTCGCATTAGGCGGATTAAATGAAACGGGAAAAAATATGTATGTCATAGAAGTTGACAATGATATTTTTATATTTGAAGCGGGTTTAAAATATAGTGAAGATGCATCACTAGGTATTGATTATATAATACCAAACTATGATTATTTAAAAGAGAATAAAGATAGAATTGTTGGAATATTTATAACACATGGTCATGATGAACAAATGGGAGCATTAGCTGATATATTAAGTGATATCCCTGATTTAAAAGTATTTGCAACAAAATATACAGTATACTTAATTAAGAAAATGTTAGAAGAAGAGGGAATATCTTCAGATAATGTAGTTGAATTACAATTACATCGTAATGTTACATTTGGAAAAAATAGTTTATTCCCAATAAGAGTGTCACACTCTACACCAGATGCTGTTATGTATGTATTATATACAGAAGATGGTGCTATTGTATTTAGCGGTAATTATGTTATAGATCCTTCTATGATAGGATGTTTTAATTCAGATATAGGTAAGATTGCTTATGTAGGAAAACAAGGTGTATTAGCATTCCTTAATGAGTCAGTTTATGCTGCAAAGAAAGGATTTACATCACCAAGTCATAGAGCACGTGATATTATAAGAGAAACTATTAATAAACATGAAGATAGAATATTATTTAATATAATGCAAGCTCAAATATTTAGAATTCAAGAAATATTAGATGAAGTTATGAAAACAGATAGAAATGTTGTTATAATGGGTAAAAAACTAGAAGAAATAGTAATGGATTCTATTGATATGGGTTATATTAGATTTGATAAAAATCGTATTAAGAGTATTAAAAATGTAGATGAAAAAGGTATTATAGTATTAGTATCTAATGAAAGAG
>CADBNE010000071.1 GCA_902795975.1 uncultured Erysipelotrichaceae bacterium | reverse complement strand
TTATGTTATAGATCCATCAATGATGGGATGTTTTAATTCAGATATAGGAAAGATAGCTTATGTTGGTAAACAAGGAGTATTATGTTTCTTAAATGAATCAGTTTATGCTGAAAAGAAAGGATTTACATCTCCAACTCATAGGGCTGCAGATGCAATTAGAGAAATAATTAATAAGAATGAAAAAAGAATCTTATTTAATATAATGCAAGCTCAAATATTTAGAATACAAGAAATATTAGATGAAGTCATGAAAACAGATAGAAATATTGTTATTATGGGTAAGAAACTTGAAGAAATAATTATTGATTCTATAGAGATGGGTTATATTAATTTTGATAGAAATCGTATTAAAAGTATAAAGAGTGTAAATGAAGAAGGAATTATTGTTTTAATTTCAAATGAAAGAGAAGTTCCTTATTCTAATATGAAGAGAATATTAAGAGGTACAGATAAATTTATTACATTAGTACCAGAGGATACTGTTGTTTTTGCTTCACCTGTATATGATAATACTGAAGTAATATCTACAAAAATATATGATGAAGTAGCACAAAAAGGATGTAATTTAATTATATTATCTAGAAAACAATATCGTTCACCACATGCATCAAGTGAAGATATATTAATGATGATAAATATGTTACATCCAAAATATTATTTTCCAATCATAGGAGAATATAGACATCAAGTTGAGAATGCTCGTTTAGCATACAAACTTGGAATGAATGAAGATAATGTTTTATTAAAATTAAATGGTGACGTTGTTAAATTTGTTAATGGTGAAAGAGTTGAAACTGGAGAAAAAATTAAAGTTGATGAACTATTAATAGATGGTAAACAAGGTGGAGATATTGGAGATTTAGTATTAAAAGATAGAGAATTATTAGGAGAAAATGGTATAGTTATTGTTACTGCAACATTAGATAGACAATCAAAGAAAATACTTGCAGGTCCTGAAATATTAACAAGAGGATTTGTTTATGTTAAAGAAAATACTGATTTAATTGAAGAAGCATCAAAAATATCATTAGAAGTTATTAATACTTTTATAAATCCAAATTATGTAGATTTTAATAAAATAAAATTAGGTATTCGTGATAAGTTAGGTAAATATTTTTATCAACAAACAGGTTCAAAGCCTATGATAATTATTGTAGTACAAGAAGTTTAATAATAACTTCTTTTTTTTTATTTAAATACTTGACTAGCTATAAAAAATAGTGATAACATTAAATTGGGGAGATGGTAAAAATGAAGATTGAAAATTTATTGCCTTTTAATGGGAAAACCATTCAAACCAAAAAAATGAAAAATTTAGGTTTTTCAAGTAAAGATATAAATAAGTTATTAGCAACTAATAATTTAAAAAGAACTAGAAGGGGATACTATCTAGTTGAGTTGCAATATGAAATAGATTATAAATTAATTAAATATTATTTATTAAATAATTATTCAGAAGAGTTTTATGAATACTTTAAATCTTTAAAAATAAAAGATTATAAAGCTTATTATTATAAATTTATGTGTGATATTTCATCAAAAAAATATGGTGAAGCATATGAAAGCTTAGTTAAATGTTGTGAATTAAATTTTAATCATGAAAATAAAATAATGTTATATTCTTTTGTACTTTTAATTGAAGAATTATTAAATGTTACACCTGATAAAATAGAAAAATTAAAAGATATGATTTTTGATGAGGATGATTGTGAAAGTATCTTTTTAGAAACCTTATTAAAAAAAGATTATCAAAATGTTTGTAAAAAATTATGTAGTGTAAAAAAGAAAAATGTAGCATCTGAGTATGAACTTAATGTATTAAGAAATTTAAGTATACAAGTTAAGAATGTATATAGTAAGAAGAGTAAGAAAAATTCTTCAGAATATACTATGCTTGTTAATAATTTGCATACATCAATAATGGATAATAATTTTGAAAGAGCATATTATTATTTTGGTAAGATTAAAAATTTAAATGATGAATATAATTTAGATGATAGATTAATTGTTATTGCCGATGATTTATTTAAATGTTTTAACTATATTGTTGAACATCCTAATTTAGATTTAACTAATTATCAAACTGAATATGAATATAGTGGTAATTTACTAAATAAATTTTTTACAGCACTTAATAAAAATGATTATATTAATGCATTTGAATTTTGTAAATTAATATTAGGAAATAGAGAAAATGTAGAATTTTCTATATACTATGGATTATTAGAAAGAATATATAATTTTTTAAATGTAAGATTAATTATAAAAGGAAAAAATCCATTTAAACGTGTTTCACCACTTGGTAAATTAATTAAGAATAAAAGATATAGTGAAGCATTAGAAATAACTAAAAATGATAAATTAATGGATAGAAATGATAGAAATATTATAAGACCATTACTTGAAACTTTAGTAGATATGGAAAAAATATAAAATACTTATTTAAGTATTTTTTTCGTTGACAAAAAAATATTACACTGCTAAAATTAAAAAGGCAAGTTATAGGGAGATGTTATTAAATGAAATGTCAAATAATATTTGATAAAATAATTAAATTTTTATCAGTATTTATTTTTGTGTGGATATTTATTTTACTAATGTTTTTTACTAAAAATATGAATTATAGTTATAAAAGAGAATTTATAATACCAAATGTTGTTATTGTTATTATTTCTCTTGTATTAATGATATTTAGACAGAAGATTGTAAAATTTAGATTTAAAAATTTAAATTATGATAAGATAGTAAAAAGATTATGTATTATATTTTTTATATTACAATTATATATTTTTTATCATACTTATTTTGAAACAGGTTGGGACCCTAATGGATTAATGACAAATGCAAGACTTATAGCAAAGCATGGTAGTAAAAATGTTGTTTCAATTCGTTTTCTTAAATACTTTTCTAAATATCCTAATAATCTTTTATATACTTTAATTGCTGGAATGATTCTTAAAATTAATTCATATATAGGTTTATATAGTAATAGTTATGATTTGATGAGTATAGTGTTTGTAAATAGTATTATATCCAGTATAAGTAGTTATTTAGTATATAAAATAGGTAATCAATTATTCAATAAAAAAATAGCTTTCCTAGGATTTTTAATTTGCTCTTGTTTATGTACATTTTCTCCATGGAATATAATATGTTATTCTGATTCATTTTGTTTATTTGTGCCTATTTTAATATTATATTTATATATTAACAAAAAATTAAAATGGTACATTAAATATATTTTAATAACAGTAATTGGATGTATATTTCTTCCAGTTAAACCACATACTTTTATGATTGTGATATCAATTTATTTAATAGAATTTATAAAATTTATTACTAAGTTTAATTTATTAAAATTAAGAAAAGCAATTACAATTGTTTTAATAAGTGGTTCTATTCTATTAGGATTTAATTATTCTATTAATAAGGTATACTTAAGATATGGGTTTAAATTAAATAAAAATCTAAAATTTAGTTATTCACATTTTTTAATGATGGGTTCTAATAATGATAATAATGGTGGATATAATGGATATGATGTTAAATATTCGGAAGAGCAACCAAATAAAAAAATAAGGACAAAAAATAATATTAATGAATTTAAAAGAAGAATTTATTCTAGAAAATTTAAAGGCAATGTAGAATTTATGTCAAAGAAAATTTTGACAGCATATCATGATGGCTCATTCGCATGGAATAAAGAGGGCAATTTTATATATAAGAGTAAACCAGTGACTACAAAAATATCTATACCATTAAGAAATATATATTATGGTAAATATTCAAAATATTATAGTACTTTATTACAATTTATATGGATAAATATATTATTAACTATATTTATTAATTCAATTATTGTAATAATAAAAAAAGAAAAAATTAATTATGTATATTTAATATTAATTATGTCATTTATAGGATTATTTATATTTGAATTACTATTTGAAGTAAGAGCAAGATATTTATATACTAGTGTACCTATATATATTGTTTTAATGATGTATGGATTAAATAATATAAATAATTTTAAATTTAAAAATAAGAATATTCAAGAATAACTTGAATATTTTTTTATCAAAAAAATAAATATAGTATTGACATTTAAATTTGTTTAAACTATAATGAATACATAAGCGTTTTGACGTGGAAGAAGTAATAATAGATACTAATTAAAGCGAGTTAGGTATGGTGTAAGCTAACAATAAAGCCTATTATGAATAACATCCACTAGTTGTTAAACTGAAATAATAGTAAGTTTAATCGGAAGTAATCCGTTACCAAATTACACGATTTAATTGAATCGATTAAGTGATCAAATATATTGATAATTTGGGTGGCACCGCGGATTGTATTCGTCCCAAAAACAGGGATGAGTTAGTATTATTCGCTCAATTAGCTCAGTTGGTAGAGCATCCGGCTGTTAACCGGCAGGTCGTAGGTCCGAGTCCTACATTGAGCGCCACTTGCTTGAT
>CADBNE010000070.1 GCA_902795975.1 uncultured Erysipelotrichaceae bacterium | reverse complement strand
TTCTTTGGCCCGTTGGTGAAGTGGTTCAACACACATGCCTTTCACGCATGCATTCATGGGTTCAAATCCCGTACGGGTCACCAATTTGATTATTAAACTCTTACTTAGGTAAGAGTTTTTTGTTGCATTCACTAATTTAATTTTGTTATAATTAAATTAATAATAGGAGGGTATTTGATGAGATTAGATTTTACAAGTGAAGTATATAAAGAAAAAGCTCTATCTATAAATAATGTTAATTATAATAATAATATTACTTCTGCAGATGCTTTTTTTATTGTATTAGCAGGATTAGATTATGAAACAATTGATAATTTATGTGAAGCAGTAAAAAATATACTAGCTTTTCAAGATAGTAAAAAAATATATGAATTCATTCAAACAGGTAATTGTAATATAGAGTTTAGACAAATAGTATTAGATACTGCATATGAATTAATTCATAGTAATATCAATTTAGGAAATAAAATAGTAAATGAAAAATATAATGCAAGTGCTTGGATAGCGCATTCATTATATGAAGGAGAGGTTGCTAGTACTTTAGCATCTAAAATGAATTTAGATGAAGATACAGCAAAAAAATTAGGCATATTACATGATATTGGTCGTAAGTTTGATCATACATTTATGCATGTTATAAAAGGATATGAATATTTACTTATGAAGGGCTTAAAAGATGAAGCAATATGCTCATTAACACATTCATTTCTATCTATTCCATATGATAATGAATTAAAAGGAAATAGATGTGCTAATTGTGATCCATCTTGTGAGGGCTTTTATATTGACGAATTAGGAAATGGATTATTCAAAGAAGAAAAATACAAAGATGATATAACATTATTTTTAGAAAAATATAATTATAATGAATATGATGTTATTTTAAATATTTCTGATTTAATGGCAATGTCTAGTGGAATAGTTTCACCATATGATAGAGTAGATGATGTATATACAAGAAAAACACCTGATCCTATAAATAGTTCATTTTTTAAAGTCTGTTTTATTAATACTTTAAGAAGAGTTATGTATAGTATTACAAATGATGATAAATATATAGAAATATATAATATAAATGAAGTAAGTGACATTGAAAATTTATTTATCAATACATCAAATGAATTTATGCAAATTTATAATAATTTAATTAAAAATAATAGTAAGGTTATAAAATAATTTTATAAGCTTTTTTATTAAGTTTGCTATAATTAAAATAGGAAGGAGAATAATATATAATTAAAAAAACGACATTAATATGTCGCTTTTTTTATACAAAAAAATGATTAATTAAATTAATCATTTTAAAATCTTAAATGGTGTCCCCTTAGGGATTCGAACCCTAGACCCACAGATTAAGAGTCTGTTGCTCTACCAGCTGAGCTAAGGAGACATCTCATAGAACACTACGATTATAGCACACTATTAGAAAAAAATAAAGTAAAAAATTAAAAATGTATAAAAAAAATAATTTTATTAATAATAATTGTGGAGGATTTATATGGATAAAGCAAAATATAAAACAATAATTGATAAATATACTCCAAAAGAAAATAGATTATATAATGCTTTATTAGCATTTATAATAGGAGGTTTAATTGGAGTTCTTGGACAAGGATTAATTGATATATATTCAAATTTTTTAAATTTAGAATTTAAAGATGCTAGCACATTAATGATTATTACTTTAATTTTTTTTAGTTGTTTATTTACTGCTATTGGATTCTTTGATAAAGCAGTAGAGTTTGCTAAATGTGGCCTTATTATACCAATTACTGGTTTTGCTCATTCTATGATGAGTACTACGTTAGAATATAAAAAAGAAGGTATCGTTACTGGAATGGGTGCTAATATGTTTAAGTTAGCTGGAACTGTTATTATGTGTGGTGTAGTAAGTGCTTATTTTTTTAGTATATTAAGATATTTTATTTTTGGAGGTTAAAATGACTTTTAAATATGAAAATGTATATTTATCTAATGTTAGTACTATTGTAGGCCCTTTAGAGAATAAAGGTCCATTATCAAGATATTTTGATATGCATTATGATGATTTATATTGTGGTATGAAAACTTGGGAACAAGCAGAATGTAGAATGCTTATAGATAGTGTTGATATGGTACTATATAAAGAAAATAAACTTAGAAATGAAATAAATTTACATATATCAGGTGATTTACTTAATCAAATTGTATCAACTAATTATGCGAGTGCATCACTTGGAATTCCACTTATTGGTATATATTCAGCTTGTTCTACAAGTGTATTAGGAATGATTATAGGAAGTAATATGTTAGATAAGGAACAAATAAAAAATTGTTTAGTTAGTACATCATCTCACAATAATGGCGCTGAAAAACAATTTAGACAACCAGTTGAATATGGGGGTCCAAAGAAGAAAACAGCTACATATACAGTTACAGGTGCTGCTAGTTTTTTACTTACAAATAAAAAAGATAAGATAAGAATTGAAAGTGCAACTATAGGAAATGTTGTTGATTTAGGAGTAACAGACTCATCACATATGGGTGCTGTAATGGCTCCAAGTGCTGCAAGTACTATATTTAAACATTTAAAAGATACTAAAAGAGAAATTAATTATTATGATCTTATCCTCACAGGTGATTTAGGGATATATGGTAAAAAGATTTTAAAAGAATATATGAAAACTGAATATAATATTAATTTATCTAATTATGATGATACAGCTTGTATGATATATGATATAGAAAAACAAAATGTTCATGCTGGTGGTAGTGGACCTGCATGTTTACCATTAGTATTTAATAGTTATATATATCCAAAAATGTTAAATGGTGAAATTAAAAGAGTACTTTTGGTTGCTACAGGGGCACTTTTATCTTCTACTATGATTAATCAAAAATTAACTATACCAAGTATAAGTCATGCTATAAGTTTGGAGGTATTAGATGATATATTTTAATTCATTTATATTTGCTGGAATAATATGTTTAATAGGACAAATTATATTAGATAATACAAAATTAACTCCAGGACATATAACTAGTAGCTTTGTAGTAGTTGGTGCTTTTTTAGATGTATTTGATTTTTATGATAAATTTGTTTCTATATTTGGAGGAGGAGCATTAGTACCAATTACAAGTTTTGGACATTTATTAACTCATGGTACTATGTCTAATATATCTGATGTAGGACCACTAGGACTTTTTACTGGAATGTTTAATTTAACATCAGCAGGAATAGTATCAGCTATAATATTTTCATTTGTTTTTTCTATAATATTTAAAGCAAGGGATTAATAATCCTTTTTTTATTGACTTTATTTCTTTAGTCGTATTACAATATTGTTGGTTTATGTATTATAGTTTTATTTAGATGGAGATGATGTGTTATTAAACCTTTTAAGTTTGAAACAAAGATAATAGATTTTATAAAGAAAAATTATATAATAATAGGCTTTATATTTGTAACCTTGATGGCTCTTTCAATTAGATTTTTTGAATTAAAATTTGAATCAGATGATTATAGAGGTTTTTTAACAAATTGGTTTAGTTATTTAAAAAATCATGGTGGTATAAAAGCACTAAAGAATTATCCAGGTGATTATAATGCACCATATGTTACTATATTAGCATTATTATCATATATACCTATAAAAGATATATATTTAATAAAAGGTGTATCTATTATATCTGATTTTTTATTAGCTATATCAAGTTCATGTTTAGTATCTTATTTAGTGAAAGAGAATAAAAAAGAATTTTGTTTATTAACTTATTCTGTAGTTTTATTTTTACCATCTGTAATCTTTAATGCGGGCTTATGGGCTCAATGTGATTCTATATATGCTTCATTTGTAATATTGGCTTTATTAGCGTTGCTTAAAGAAAAATATCTTAAGAGTTTTATATTGTTAGGAGTATCTTTTTCATTAAAGTTACAATTTATATTTGTGCTACCTGTATTTATTGTTTTATATATATCTAAAAACAAATATTCTATATTAAATTTTTTTATAATTCCTATAGTGAATTTTATATTATGTTTACCTGCAATTATTATGGGAAATCCAATAAAGAAAATTATACTTGTTTATTTTAATCAAACAAAAAGTTGGAAAGAACATCTTGTAATGAATTATCCTAATATTTATGAAATACTTCCAGGAGAAGTAAATATATTTAGTAAAATAGGAATATTATTTACTATAATGTTATGCGCTGCTATGATGGCATTTGTTATTTTTAAAAAGGTTAAATGGAATAATGAAAAAATACTTACGTTAGCACTATGGTTTATAGTTATTGTTTCTTATTTTTTACCTAGAATGCATGATAGATATATGTTTGTAGGAGAAATATTAGCTGTATTATGCTATATAGTTTATAAAAAAAATTTACATTTAGTTATATGTACCAATATAATTGCTATGATTGTATATTCAAGATATTTATTTGGTGCTAATAACTTTAATTATAGTATGTTGAGTGTAATTTATTTAATAGTAATAATTTATTTTAGTAGAAATGTATTTATTTTACTTTCAAATAATAAAATGAAAAAAAGTGACTTATAATAGTCATTTTTTTGTTGTATATTTATATAATTAAATAGGTGAGTTTGTGCTAAAAGAATATATATATAATAATAATTTTCAAATTAATATAGTTAATAATTATATAAATATTTTAAATTATATAGAAATAGTTTCTTTTAGTGAAAATAAAATTATTATAAAGTATTCTAATGGTACATTAGTTATTAATGGTAGTGAAATGATAATATCTAAATTATTATCTGATGAATTATTAGTAAAAGGAAATATATCTAATATTGAATTCAGGTGAGACGTGAAAAATTATTTAATATATAAATTAAAAAGTAAAATAGAAGTTGAATTATTAGGTAAAAGTTTAGAAAGATTTATTATTAGAATAAATAAAAATAAGATAAATATTTATAGTATTAAAAAGATACATAATGATAAATATATAATTGTAATTGATTATAAAGATTTTGATAAATTACTGAAGTTAAATACAATATATGAAATAAAAATTATTAAATATTTAGGAATTAAAAGAAATAATATTTTATTTTTTAAAAATATACATATGATAATTTTTTTTATAATATGTATAATTATTTTATTTATATTAAGTAATATGATTTTTAAGGTTGAAATTATTACTACTGATAATGAAATGAAAAATAAATTAAAGAGTACATTAAAATATTATGATATTAAACCTTATTCATTCAGAAAAAAATATAAGTATTTAAAGAATGTAAAAGATAAAATATTGAATGAATATTCTAATAGTGTTGAATGGATTGAAATAGAAAGAAAAGGTACAAAATATGTTATAAAATATGAACCTAGAATAATAAAAAGTAAAAATATAAATAATGGTTATAGACATGTTGTTGCTAAAAAGAATGCTATTATAAAAAATATATTTTCATCCAATGGTCAAATAATTAAAGATAAGAATAATTATGTAAAAAAAGGCGATATTATTATTAGTGGTTATATTTATTCAGGGGATAAAATTAAAAGTACAGTATCAGCTGATGGTATAGTATATGGCGAAGTATGGTATGAAACAAAAGTAGTCTATCCATTCAATTATTATGAACAAAAGAAAACAGGTAAGAAAAAAAATATTTATAGTGTTAAATTAATTAATAATGAGTTTGAACTGTTTAATTTTTCACCATTTAATGATAAAATAGAAATAAGTAAAGTAATAATACGAAATAATATTTTACCATTTAGTATTTTAAAAAAATATCAAGAAGAAATAGAAATTGTTACAGGAATGAATACTAAAGAAGAAATAGAAGTAAAAGCAATTAAACTAGCATATGAAAAAATGAATAATAGTTTAAATAAGGGTGAATATATTATAGGACATAAAGTACTTGCTTCTAAAATAATTGATAAAGGTATTGAACTAAAAATATTTTTTAGTGTATGTGAAAATATTAGTGATTACTTAAATATAGAAGAAATGAAAGAAGTTGATTAAATGAGGAGTGCTGTTGATAAAATAATAAATGATATGTGGCCTATGATTTTAATCTGTAGTGTTATATTAATTGTTTTAAGAATTGCTGATATTATAAAAAATAAGAAAAAATTTGTATTTTATAAAGAAATAGCTATGTTATTTTTTATTTTATATATGATGTGTTTATTCTATGTAGTAACATTTCAAGATATAGATGTTCCAACAGTAGGGTATAATTTGGTTCCCTTTAAAGAAATGTTTAGATATAGTTTTGGAAGTTATAAGTTTTTTAAAAATGTACTTGGTAATATGATTATGTTTGTACCATTTGGATTTTTTGTATCATATATATTAAGAAAAACTAAATTAAGATGGGTAGTATTAATTACATTAATAATATCTCTTACAATAGAATTTACACAAGTGAATATTGGTAGAATATTTGATATAGATGATGTAATATTAAATGTATTAGGTGGGTCATTAGGCTATTATCTTTTTAGTTTTATTTATTTCATTAAAATTAATTTATGTAAAAAAATTGATTTTAATAAGTAAAACATATATAATAATTCTTGGTTAGAGGTTTTAGTATGAATGAATATGAATTAATAAAAAATGTAGATGAAGAAATTGAAGAATTAAATGAGGTAAAAAAATTTATAGATTTTGCTTTAGATTATTTAAAATTAGAAAATGTAGTATTTAATATTATAATTATTGATAATGATGAAATACATAAAATAAATAAGGAATATCGTGGAATAGATAGACCAACTGATGTAATTTCATTTGCACTTGAAGATGATGATACATTTATAAAAATGAATCAAAGAATACTAGGAGATATTTATATATCTATCGATAGAGCACGCGAACAAGCAAAAGAATATGGACATGCATTACTTAGAGAATTATGTTTCTTAACAATTCATGGTATTTTACATCTTTTAGGATATGATCACATGGAACCAGAAGATGAGAAAGTAATGTTTGAATTACAAGAAAGGGTATTAGATGCATATGGAATCAGAAGATAAAAATTTTAAAAATAAAGTATCGGAAGATAATAAATTTATAGTTAAGAAAAAAAGTTTTAAACTTTCTAGTCTTATGAATATTCTTAAGTATTCATTTCAAGGATATGTACATTTTTATAAATATGAAAGAAGCGCTATAATACATTTAGTTGTAGCTATTATAATTATATTAGGTAGTTTTACATTAAATATGACTGCCGTTGAATGGTTATTTATGATATTTATTCTTCTTACAATGTTAGCAATTGAATTATTAAATACAGCTATAGAAGCAGTTTGTGATTTGGTTTCACCTGGATATAATAAATTAGTTAAAGTTGCAAAAGATACAGCAAGTGCTGCTACATGTTCTATTTCTTTAGCACTTGTTATTGCTATATTAATTATATATGTGCCAAAAATAGCTGCACTTTTAGGTTTGTAGGAGGATTTATGTTTGAAAGATTAAAAAGGTTACATGAAAATTCATATGCAGTATATTCTAATTTTAGAGTGTCTGCTATAGTTGTTACAAAAGACGGAAAAGAATTTAATGGAGTAAACGTTGAAAATTGTGCTTATCCATCAGGATTATGTGCTGAACGTTCTGCAATAGTTAATGCTATATCAAATGGTGTAAAAAAAGGAGAATTTAAAGAATTAAATTTACTTACATCAAGTAATAAAATAGGTACTCCATGTATGGCTTGTAGACAAGTTATATTAGAATTATTTGATAAGAATGCTATTATTAGATGTTTTGCTACTACAGGAGAATATGTTGAATATACTGTAGCAGAATTATGTCCTTACTCATTTAGTGAAGATGATTTAAAAATATAAGTTAAGGCTTATATTTTTTTTTATTTTTTGATATACTATTTAAGAAAAAAGGGCGTGATAATATGAAAAGTGGATTTGTAGGAATTATAGGTAGACCTAATGTTGGAAAGTCGACTTTAATAAATAGTATTGTAGGAAGAAAAGTTGCTATTACTACATCTAAACCTCAAACTACTAGAAATATAATACAAGGTATATATAATGATGATGATACTCAAATAGTATTTGTAGATACTCCAGGTATACATAAACCAAATACTAAGTTAGGACAAACATTAAACAAACAAGCATATTATAGTATGGAAGATACTGATATATTATTATTTTTAGTAGATATTACTGAAGATTTAGGTAAGGGTGATATGTTTGTAATAGATAAGTTAAAAACTGTAGATAAACCTGTTATATTAGTTTTAAATAAGGTAGATAGAATACCTAAAGAAAAAATATTTGAAAAAATAATAGAATATAAAGATTTATATAATTTTGCAGATATTGTACCTTTATCAGCATTAAAAAATGATAATGTAAATGAATTAATTAAAGTAGTTAAACAATATTTACCAGATGAATTTATGTATTATGGTAAGGATGATGTTACTAATAAATCATTAGAATTTTTAATGGCTGAAATAGTAAGAGAAAAAGTAATGAATTTAACAGAACAAGAAGTACCACATTCAATTACATGTCAAACACAAGCTGTAGAAGTTGGTAAGACTAGTTATACTATTTATGTTGATATAATAGTAGATAGAGATTCATTAAAGAAAATTATTATTGGTAAGCAAGGTAATATGATTAAAGAAATAGGTATTAGAGCTAGAAGAGATTTAGAACAATTAGTTAATAAAAATGTATATTTAGAGTTAAGAGTTAAAACTGTCAAAGATTGGCGTGATAAAGACAAATATTTAGCTGAATATGGTTTTAATGATTTTGAGGAATAAAAGTTGCTTAGTATGAACATAATATAATAGGTGATATAATGAAAGACTTATTATGGGATATGTTTGTACATACAGGAAAAATAGAATATTATTTAAAATATAAAGCAGAAGAAAAAAAAGAAAAGAGAAGTTAGTGTAGGCAAGAACTATAGACATTTTAAAGGTGCTATTGTAGAGAATTTTACACTTGCTATAAATATCCTGATATAAAACAAAAAATATCGTTTTGAAGAAGTTGATGAATAATGCTTGAAGAAGTTACTGGAATAGTAGTTAGTGAACATAATTATGGTGAAAAAAGTAAAATAATTAATTTAATTACTAGAGAAAAGGGGATAATAGGTTTAATGGTTCAAGGTGGTAGATCATTAAAAAGTCCTCTTAGAAGTAGTACAGGAAAATTATGTTATGGAACTTTTCAAATATATTATAAAAAAGATAAATTATCTAAATTAAGTGAAGTAAGTATTATAGATAATTTTTCTAATATAAAAAAAGATATAGAATTGATTAGTTATTCTACTTATTTAGTTGATTTAGCATATCAAGTAATTAAGCATAAAGACGATGCTAATGTATTTGATAATTTAATAGCTGGATTAAAAAAGATAAATGAAGGCTTTTCTAAAGAAGTTATTATGAATATATTAGAATTAAAATTTTTGGATAGTTTAGGTGTAATGCCTGTACTAGATTGTTGTGTAGAATGTGGTAAAACAGATAATATAGTTACATTATCAAGTGATAAAGGTGGCTATTTATGTAAGAATTGTAGAACTAATGAACCTATTATTTCAAGTAAAGCTATTAAGCTTATTAGGATGTATTATTATGTTGACATAAGTAAAATTGATAATATTAATGTTGGACAAGTTGTAATAGATGAAATAAGTGAATTTCTAAATAATTATTATGATAGATATACTGGGTTGTATTTAAAGTCAAAGGAATTTCTTAATAATTTAAAAAAATTATAAAAAGATTGACAATTCATTCTTTTTGTATTAAAATCAAATTATAAATGTGATGACGGGCTTGGAAACCTCGAGCAATATACTTAGAGTGATTCTTCTAGAATAATTAGGGTGGAACCGCGGATTATTAATTCGTCCCTATAAATTATTTTAGAAGTTTTTTTATTGTAAGCCCATAAAAGGAGGAATATTATGAATAATGAAGTAACAATGGAAAAAATAGTTAATTTATGTAAACAATATGGATTTATTTTTCAAGGTAGTGAAATATATGATGGATTAGCTAATACTTGGGATTATGGGCCATTAGGTTCTAGAATTAAAAATAGTGTTAAAGATGCTTGGAGAAAAAGATTTATACAAGAAAATGATAATTCATTTGAATTAGATGCTGCTATATTAATGCATCCAAGAGTATGGGAAGCATCAGGACATGTAGGAGGATTCTCAGATCCACTTGTTGATTGTAAAGAATGTAAGACAAGACATAGAGCAGATCATTTAATAGAAGGTTTTACTTCTGATGTAATACCTGATACTATGACTGATGAAGAAATGATTAATTATATTAATGAACATAAAATACCATGCCCTAATTGTGGTAAATGTAATTATACTGATATAAGAGAATTTAACTTAATGTTTGAAACTCATAGAGGGGTAATTAAAGATGAAAAATCAGTAGTATATTTAAGACCTGAAAATGCTCAAGGAGAATATGTTAATTTCTTAAATGTTCAAAGAAC
>CADBNE010000069.1 GCA_902795975.1 uncultured Erysipelotrichaceae bacterium | reverse complement strand
TCGTCCAATGAACTGTCCACATCATATGGTAATATATGGTAATGAACTACATTCATATAGAGAACTACCAATTAGAATAGCTGAAATTGCAAGAGACTGTCGTTATGAAGCAAGTGGAGCATTAAAAGGAATTGAAAGAGTAAGAACATTCTGTCAAAATGACTCACATATATTCTGTACTTTAGAGCAAGTAGAATCAGAATTTAAAGGAGTAGTTGATTTAATACTTGAATGTTATAAAGAATTAGGCATTGAAAATTATAGATTTGAATTATCTTTAAGAGACCCTGAAGATACAGTTAAATATCATCAAGATGATGAAATGTGGAATAAAGCAGAAAATATGTTAAGACAAGTACTTAATGATTTAGGTATAGATTATGTTGAAAAGATAGGTGAAGCAGCTTTCTATGGACCTAAACTAGATGTACAAGTTAAACCAGCAGTAGGAAATGAAATTACATTATCTACTTGCCAATTAGACTTCTGTTTACCAGCTAAGTTTGATTTAACTTATGTAGATAAAGATGGTTCTAAGAAAACTCCAGTAGTTATACATAGAGCAGTATTTGGATCTATAGATAGATTTATTGCATATTATCTTGAAGAAACAAAAGGTAATTTACCAACTTGGTTAGCACCTAAACAAGCTATTGTTATGCCAGTAAATAATGAATATCATTTAGAATACTGTGAAGAAATATATCAATTATTAAGAGATAATGATATAAGAGTTGTATTAGATGCTAGAGATGAAAAATTATCTTATCGTATGAGAGAAAGTCAAACTAAAAAGATACCATTTACTTTAATACTTGGTGATAAAGAAAGAGATAATAACGAAATTAGTTATCGTAGATTTGGTTCTCAAGAAACTACTACATTATCAAAAGATGAATTTGTTACTTTCTTAAAAAATAAAATAAAAAATAAAGATATAGATTAAAAAAAAGACACAATAAGTGTCTTTTTGCTTTTTTCTATTTTTTTTGATATAATCATACGTGCTTTGTAAAAAAAAGGGGGATACAATATGTTAAAAAAACAATATATTGACTTATTAGGAGTAAATAATGATTTTAAAGAAAATGAATTACTAGAAGCATTTGAAAATTATATGAAAAAAATTAAAAATAGAAATATATCTAAATCAGAAAAAATAAATTGTGGTAGTGAATTAAATGATGCATTAAATTATTTAAGACAATATACAAAAAAACAATATTTTTCTAATGAAAAAATATTTACAAATCAAAAATGCAATACGTTTGGTATGTCTTATGAAGAAGTAATTAAATGTTTAAATAAACATTATGATGAATATGATATAGATGATATGATAAATTCTATAGAATCTAAATCAAAAGAAAAAATGAAATATAAAAAATATATATTGCCTTTAACAATTGCTTCAGAAGATTTATGGTCTTTTCCAATAGATAGATTAATTAGTATGATTATATTAGATGATAAGAAAAATACATCTTTTGCTTCATATATTATGACTTTATCAAATGCATGTAATAGTTATAGAAGATTAGATGAAAATTTTTCACTTAACGATGAATATATAAACTTTATTAATAGTGATGAAAAATCATTCTTAATATATTTATCACAAAAAGTAGAATCTAAATATATATGTAATATATTGGATGAGGAAGAATATTTATTAAGACATAGATTTGAATATGAAAGTCCTAATTTTAAAGGATCATTTACTCAATATTTGGAGTCATTAATTGATATTAAAAATATGTTAGAAGAATTATCTTTAAATAATGAAGATTTAAGTAAATGTTATGATGAATACAAAAAAATGGGATATAATGAATCAATATATATATTCTTAAAAGATTTTTATGATATAAAGGATTATTGTAATAATTTACCATCTGTATATTTATCATTAAAAACAAGATATATGAGTATAGATAAAGAAAAAAGAATGATTTCATTTAAAAATTGGGTTCAATTAAAAGAAATTGAAGCTAATGATAATATAACAAGTGATCAAATATTAGAAAATTTATACTACACTGCTAAAGAAGCAGGATTTGAAGGACAATTTAGTGAATACATTAAAAGTTTATGTCAAATAAAGGAGAAAAAATTATCATTAAGATAATTTTTTTTGCAAAAAAAATGTATATATTGTATAATCATATAGAGGTGTGTTAGATGAATAAAAATGAACCAATTAATTCTACATCATTGATTATATCAATGATTACATTGATAGTCGGATTTATATTAGTATTATATGGAAATAGTAAAGTATATGATATTATAGGATATGTAGTAAGTGGAATATTAATGGTCACAGCATTAATAAGATTCTTTATTGCTTATCGTACTTCTAAGAAGACAAATGATTTAGAAATAGGCGCAATACTATTTAGCGTAATATTATTTTGCTTAGGAGTATTTGTTGCTTTTAGACCAGGACTTGTAATGACTTTAATTAGTATATGTATAGGTGCACTTATTACATTCTTTGGTGTTCAAAGATTAATATTAGGATTAACTGTTAAAAAGATAGATGAACAAGGATCTAAATTCTTTGTTATTGAATCAATTTTAATGATAGTATTAGGTGTGGTTATATTAAGTCAACAATTATTAAGTTTATTAGGATTATTCTTAATAGCTTATTCTATATTTGAATTATCAGGATATATTTATTATAAGAGTCAAAATAAAGATTATTCTGAAGTATTAAATAAAAAAGTTACTAAGGAAATGAAAGAATCAGAAGCAAAAGATGCTATTATAGAAGAAGAAAATAGTGATAATTAATCACTATTTTTTTTAATTTTTAACTTTATTATTTTTTTCTTTTAAAGTAGGAATTAATGTATCTAAAGTATCTTTAAATGTTGGCTCGGTACCTTTTATATAATAAAACATTGTAGGCTTTTTAGTATTTTTAGTTGCTGGTTTACCTGTGATAGGGTCAACTAATACTCCAACTACATTATCAGGTATTTTATACCAAGTATCTGTAGTATCTTTTAAATATTCTTCTGCTATATCTCTCCACATATATCTTAAATTTTTACCATTTGATATATCTGAATTTCTATTATCATCATATCCACTCCACATACCTATAACTATTTTAGAATTATATCCAAATACTAAATGATCACTATCCGTAGTACCTGTTTTAATAGAATATTTATGCTTTAAACTACTAGTTATATCATGACAAGTAGGGTAGCTATAATCTATAAAATTATAATTATATGTACTAGTTAGATTTTCATTCATAATATATGTTAGAGAAGAATTAAGTACTGCTTCAGTATCATCTTTATTTTCATATAATATATTTCCATTATTATCTTCAATTCTTTTAATTAATTTTGGTTTAACTTTATAGCCTAAATTAGCTAAAGTAGCATATGCTCCAGTCATATCGATTAATTTCATTTCTTCACTACCTAGTGCTAGAGAAGGAATAGGATTAATAGTAGTTGTTATACCTATTCTTTTAAGTAAATTAACCAGTGTTTCTTCTCCTAGAAATAAATGCGTTTTAACAGCATATATATTATCACTATATGCAAGTGCTGCAGGCATAGATATTTCTTTATTACCATATTTATCATTATAATTATTAGGCGAATATGTTTTATCTTCTGAAAATACAAAAGTAGTTTTTTCACTTGTAAATGTAGTAGATGATGTAAATCCATTTTCTAATGCTGCATAATATAAGAAAGGTTTTAATGTAGAACCCATTTGTCTTTTAGCATTTATTGCTCTATTAAATTTACTTTTTGAATAATCTTTACCTCCTGTGAGTGCTATTATATGTCCTGTAGAAGGTTCCATCATTATAGTAGCAATTTCTATATTTTCATCTTTAATATTTTTATTTAATGCGTTTTCTAATATTGTTTGAGCATTTAAATCTAAATAAGTATATATTTTTAATCCTTTTGTTTCAATAAATGAATCAGGTATATCTTTTATATTATTTAATTCTTCTAATACAGCATCTTTATAATACATAATTGTTTTAGAATTATCACTAATAAAATTTCCATAAAAAGTAAGTTCTTCATTATATGCATTATTTTTATCTTGTTCAGATATATATTTATTTTTAACCATAGAATCTAATATTAATAATTGTCTTCTTTTAGCATTTTTATAATTAGTAATAGGTGAATAATTACTTGGTGATTTTGGTATTCCAGCAAGTATAGAACTTTCTGCTAAAGACAATTCTTTAGCACTTTTATGAAAATAATATTGGCTTGCTTTTTCAATACCATATATTCCACCATAATTAATAGTATTTAGATATGCTTCTAATATTTCATCTTTATCATATTGTGATTCTAGTTGTATAGTTAGCCAAGCTTCTTTTAATTTCCTTTGCCATGTTTTTTCAAATGATAAAAATAAATTTTTTGATAGTTGTTGACTAATGGTTGATGCTCCTTGTAAATTTTTTCTATTTTTTAAATTTACATACAAGGATTTTAATATCCTTAAATAGTCAAAGCCTGAATGTTCATAGAAGTTTTTATCTTCTATAGATATTGTAGCTTTAATTAAATAATCAGATATATTATCTAATTCAACCCATTTATCATTTAAATCATCTACCAAATTTTCCTTAGTGTCATAAATATATAATTTATTTGCTGATTCTATAGATAGTTTAGGCATAAATTTTGCTACAACATATAGGCTTAAATATATTATAGGTGTAAGTATAATTAATATAATAAAAATTCTTTTAATAAAACGTTTAATTTTCATATGATCACCACTATATTTATTATTGTAAAAAAAATATAAAATATAAGTGCAATTTAAATAAAAGTATGCTATAATGTTTTGGAGTTGATATGAATGGCAAAAAAAGATTTAGAAATTGTTTTAATTACTAGTGAAGATACCATAAAAAATAATATAAGTGGAATTGTATTAGGTAATACTATAAAGTATAATGATGATGGCGTCATTGTTGTACTAGATATTAATGATAATAATATATGTATGAGACGTACAACAGATGAATATCAACTAATTTTGTATTTTAGTAAAAACCAACATAAAAAGGGTAGTTACACATTGAAAGAAAATAATATGAAGTTAGATATTTCAATATATACAAAAGAATTAATAATTGATAATAATAGTATTAAAATAGTATATACTTTTAATGATGAAATAAGAGAATTTAGTTTATTAATAAAGGAGTGATAATATGGTAGAAAAGTTAGAAGAATTAATAACTATGGTATTTGAAAAATTAGGTTATAATTTACGTGCTAGAGTTATTAAATCTAATAGACCAGATATCAGTGATTATCAATGTGATGATGCTTTTAAATTAGCAAAAGAATATCATAAGAATCCTATTGAATTAGGAGAACAAGTAGTTAATGAATTAAAAGGTTTAGAAAACTTTAGTGAATATTTTTCTAAAGTAGAGTTTATTAAACCAGGATTTATTAATATGACTTTAAGTGATGAATTTATAAATAACAATATTAGATTAATATCTAGTGAAGAAAAATATGGAATTAAAAATAGTCCTGTAGAAACTTATGTATTGGATTATGGTGGACCAAATGTTGCTAAACCTTTACATGTAGGACATATGAGAACTGCTATAGTAGGGGAGTCAATTAAAAGAATAATCAAGTATAAAGGAAATAATGTTATATGTGATGTTCATTTAGGTGACTTTGGATTACAAATAGGTCAAGTAATATATGGTATTAAGCAAGAAGGTATAAATATTGAAGATATTGATATTAAATATCTTGATTATATTTATCCTAAAATGAGTGGTTTATGTAAAGAAAATGAAGAAGTTAAAGCAGAGTGTGCTAAAATAACAAAATCTTTACAAGATGGTAATCCAGAATATAGACAATTATGGAAAAAAATCATGGAAGTATCTCTTTCTGATATTAAATCCATATATAAATATTTAGATGTTGATTTTGATTATTGGTATGGAGAAAGTGATTCATATGCATATTTAGATGAAACTACTAGTATATTAGAAAGTAAAAATATATTAGAAGATTCTGAGGGTGCTAAAATAGTTAGTGTTACTAGAGAAGATGATAAGAAAGAACTTCCACCACTAATATTTAAATCAAGTATTGGATCATATTTATATGCATCATGTGATGTTGCTACAATATTACAAAGAAAGAAAGATTTTAATCCAAACCATATATTATATGTAGTTGATAATAGACAATCACTACACTTTGAACAAGTATTTAGAACTTGTGATAAAGCTGGAATAATGGATTATAATAGTCTTGAATTTTTAGGATATGGTACTGTTAATGGACAAGATGGTAAACCATATAAGACACGTAATGGTGATTCTCCTAAATTGCAAAACTTATTTAAAGAAGCTAAAGAAATATTATTATCAAAGAAAGAAATGTCTTCCGATGTATCTAATGAGGATATAGATAAAATTGTAAATTCTATATTAAAATTTGCAGATTTACAAAATAGTCGTGAAAAAGATTATATATTTGATATATCTAAATTTTCAGAGGTTGTTGGTAAGACAGGACCATACATACTTTATACATATTTGCGTATAAATAAAATAATAAATGGTTTAAGTATAGACAAATTGTCAAATAATATATATAATGAATTTGATCGTAATTTGAGATTAAAGATATTAGATTTACCAAATGCCTTTGAAAATGCCTTTGTAAATCGTATGCCTCATTTTATTGCTGAATATGTTTATGAATTATGTGTTTTAGCAAATGCATTTTATCAAAACAATCATATAAATAATGAAGAGGATTTAGTTAAGAAAAACGATTGGGTAAATATATTAAATATAACTTGTTCTATTATTAAAGAAATGTTATCTCTATTAGTAATTGAGATACCAGATTCTATGTAATTAATATTTGGAGGGAAATGTAATGAGTTTAAGTTCAATGAAACAAGAAGAATTAGAGTTATTATCTTATACAGATTTAACAGAATTAATTTTAATGGAAAATAAAACTTCCATGAATACAGCCAATATATTTAAAAAAATAAGTGAGTTATTATCACTTACTGAAGAAGAATATGCTTCTAAGATAGGTGATTTTTATACATCTTTAACAACAGATAAGAGATTTATTTTCTTAGAAGATTCTGCAGAATGGGATTTAAGAAATAGACATACAGCAGAAATTGTTGTAACAGATGATGACGATGAAGAAGAAACACTTGATGAAGAAGAGGAAGAAGAAATAGAAGAAGAAAATTTAGAAGATGATATTGATTCAGTTGATTCTTCTGAAGACGATTTAGATGACGATGATGACATTGGTGATTTATCAATCGTTACCGATGAAGAATTAGAAGAGAGCTAAAATTAGTTCTCTTTTTTTGAAGTCAAGTATTTATTTTTTTATAAAAATGTGACATACTTATAATAGCGGAGAGTGTATTATATGTCATTTAGTAGTTTAGAATTTATATTTATATTTTTCCCAGTATTTATTTCTTTATATTTATTAGTACCTAATAAATATAAGAATATTATATTGGTTTTAGCAAGTATTATTTTTTATTATATAGGAGTTAAAAATCCAATATATATGTTACTTTTAATTTTATCATTAATATTTAATTATATATTAGGTTTGATAATTGATATTAGTAAGCATAAAAAGTTACTTTTAATACTCGGTATTATTGTAAATTTTGGTAGTTTGTTTGTATTTAAATATTTTGATTTTTTTAGTAAAAGTATATGTAATTTATATAGTGCTAATCCTGTGATTTTAAATTTAGCTTTACCACTTGGAATTAGTTTTTATACTTTTCAAATAGTATCTTATATAGTAGATGTATATAGAGGTAAAACGAAAAGTGAAAAATCATTTATAGATTTTACAGCATATGCTATTATGTTTCCTAAATTTTTATCAGGACCAATTACAACATATCCTGAATGCAAAGAATATTTAAAAAGTAAAAAGATATCTATTTCTAATATTGAAAAAGGTATAATATATTTTGTAATAGGATTAAGTTATAAAGTATTACTAGCTAATAGGATAGGTGGAATATGGTCAAATATTACTGCAGTAGGATTTGATAGTATATCTACTCCTTTAGCAATTATAGGCTTAGTCGCATTTTCATTACAATTATATTTTGATTTTCAAGGATATTCAGTAATGGCTATAGGGATAGCAAAAATAATGGGATTAGATTTACCTAAGAACTTTGATCATCCATATTTAAGTTTAAGTATGACAGAATTTTGGCGTAGATGGCATATGACATTAGGTAATTGGTTTAAAGAATATTTATATTTCCCATTAGGTGGAAGTAAAAAAGGAACATTACTTACTATTAGAAATTTATTAATTGTATGGTTATTTACAGGATTATGGCATGGTGCAGATTGGAATTTTGTAATATGGGGATTATCTATATTTATAATAATAGTAATAGAAAAATTATTCTTAAAGAAGTATCTAGATAAGTATCCAATACTAGGTCATTTATATATGATTATATTAATACCACTTTCTTGGATGATATTTGCTATTAATGATTTAAATAGTATTAAAACATATTTTAGTAGTATAACTAAATTTGCACTTAATCCAGATTATCCTAATGATTATATTCAATATATAAAGGATTATGGTTTATTCTTAGTATTAGGTATATTATTTTCTACAAGAATACCACAAATTATACATAATAAAAATAAATTTAAATGGATAGAAAAAATAGCAATATTTATATTATTTTGGTTATCAGTTTATTGTTTATGTAAAGAATCAAATGATCCGTTTATGTATTTTAAATTTTAAGGAGGAGGAAATATGAACAATTTAAGTAGTAAAATATTTGTATTAATATTTGTTTTAGCGATGATTATTTCTACTCCTTATATAACTAATAATTATATAATGAAGCAAGATGAAAATAATGAATTCGAATATGATTTAGAAGATGATGAATTATACTATTATGATGACGATGAATATTCTGAATATGAAGAAGAACAAGAAATAGAAGAAAATAGTAATATTTCAAGTGATGTTGCAAGTATAACTAATAATATTGCTAAATCAAATCATAATAATACTGTTAATAAAAGTAATAGTAATAAAGTGACCAAAAAAGTAAGTAATAGTAATAAAAAAGTTACTAAGACTAGTAATAGTGTTAAGAAAACTACTAGTAATAAAACTATAAAAAAGAGTAATTCATATACAAGAGTAAATAGTGTTAATAAACCACCTATGACATATACAAGTTTTAAAACAGTTGGTAAAAGTTATTTTGATGATGCTTTATTTATAGGTGATAGTAGAACTGAAGGGCTTAGAATGTATGGTACATTAAAGAATGCTACATATTTTAGTACTGTAGGAATGTCTACTTATAGTGCATTTAAGAAAAATGTTTCAATTAAAGGTGTAGGGAGTGTTACATTAAAACAATTACTAAATAAGAAAAAATTTAAAAAAGTATATATCATGTTAGGAATAAATGAAGTAGGTGGAAATGCTAATAGTATTGCTTCTAAATATGGAGATTTAATTAATCTTGTAAGAAGTACTCAACCAGATGCTATAATATATATTGAAGGAAATTTACATGTAGCTAAATCAAGAAATGATAGAGACAAATCTATTAATAATAATCGTATTAATAATTTAAATGCTAAAATGGCTAGTTATGCTAATAATAAGGATATAATATATATAGATATTAATTATTTATTTGATGATGAAGATGGCAATTTAAAATCAAATATGACAGGTGATGCTACACATGTATATGGTAAATATTATAAAGATTGGTGTAATTGGTTAATGCAACATGCGGCTAGTTAGGGGTTTTTATGGGAAAGTGTAGTTATTGTAGAACAGAAACAAATAGTAGTACTTGTCCAAATTGTGGTTCAACTGTAAGTAATATAGTATCTTTAAAAAAAGATAGAAAACATAGTACATATAGTTCAAATGAGTATAGTGATCCAAAATTTGATAAGATAGAAAAAAGTCTTGATAAATTAGAAGGATGTTTAAGTAAGAAAATATTTTATTTTATTTTTACTTGGTTATTTATGATAATACTTGGTATTATACTTACATATTTATTACAAAAAAATAATATAGAATTTATAAAAAAATATAATACTATATTACAGTTTGTCAGAATATTTTTACTAAGTTTTGGATGGCTACCTGCTATAATTATATTTTTAAAGAAAAGTTAAACTTTTCTTTTTTTTATTTTAATGATAATATATTCTAATAAAAAAAGGAGGTATTATGGAAAAATTATATAATTATGTATTAAATGAGTTTATTCCTAGATACATAAAACGTAGAGAAATAAATGATATATATGATTCAGATACAATAGAATATTTTTATATAGATATACTTGACATTAATAATACTTTCTTAAATAGTTATTATAAAAATTGTGCAATAAATATTATTGAAAATCAAAATATTAAAATAAAAAATAGTAATAGTGAAAACATATATAAACCTAATAAAAGAAAATATGATATTAATATAAGTGTTAATGATTTAAATAAAAAATTTAAAGAAATGAATTCTTTTAAATATAAATCTATTGAATATATAAATAAGAGAAATGAAATATTTAAAATTTATATGCAATATGCTAATCATATTGGTCATAAATATATAGATAAATATGATGTATCATATGAAGATATTTTAGAAGATATATATTTATGTATTATAGAAGCAATTGAAAAATATAATTATAAATTACCATTTTCTATATTTTTAAATAATTATATTACATATAAATTAACAGATAAATATAGATTAAATGGTATAGGCATAAATTTATATAATAAATCATGTACTAATGATATAGATGAAATAACTAAATCACAAAATATAAAAGATGCATTTAATATTAAAAGAATGGATGAAGATATATTTGATTTAAATTTATTAGATAATTATTCATCTTTAGATAGATATATTAAATTACAAGATAATAAAGAATTTAAAGATATAATTGTTGATTTAATTATGAATTTAGAAAGTGTTCCAAGTGCTAAACATAGAGCACCTAAGAATATATATAATTATAAAAGATTATTAGTTATATATTATGGATTAAATGGTGGAAAAAAATTAACTATAAAAGAAACAGCACGTATATTTAATCAAAAACCTAAATGGGTATCAGATAATTTAACTATAGCACGTGAAATATTAGCTGAAGCTGTATTAAGATATAATTTAAGTGCTACAGAAGAAGAAAAAATATATGTATATTAGAAAAATGTTTAAAGACATTTTTTTCTTGTCTTTTTAATATAATTATAGTATAATCTTTTTAGCGCTAAGGAAGGGATAATATGATAGAAAGATTAGAAGCAATAGAAAAAAAATACTTAGAACTTCAAGATGAATTAATGAAACCAGAAGTTTTTTCAGATATTAAAAAGGCTACTGAATTAAATAAAGAAGTAGCAAATTTAAAAGAAGCATATGATGTATATCAAGAATATAAAAAAGTATTAAGCGGGATAGAAGATGCTAAAGAAATGGTAAAAGATCCTGAATTAGGTGAAATGGCAAGAGAAGAATTAAATGAATTAACTAATCGTAAAAATGAATTAGAATCAGGATTTGAAATTCTATTACTTCCAAAGGATCCTAATGATGGCAAAGATGTTATTATGGAAATAAGAGGAGCAGCAGGTGGAGATGAAGCAAATATCTTTGCGGGAGATTTGTATAGAATGTATCAATATTATGCTGAGTCTCAAGGATGGAAAGTAGAAGAAATTAATGCTGAAGAAGGTGCTGCTGGAGGATATGCTCAAGTAGAATTTAGAATAAAAGGAGATAATGTTTATTCTAAAATGAAATATGAATCAGGTTCTCATAGAGTACAAAGAGTGCCTGAAACAGAATCTAATGGACGTATTCAAACTAGTACAGCAACAGTACTTGTTATGCCAGAAGTAGAAGATATAGATATTGAAATTAAAGATAGTGATTTAAGAATAGATGTATATTGTGCATCAGGACATGGTGGACAAGGAGTTAATACTAC
>CADBNE010000068.1 GCA_902795975.1 uncultured Erysipelotrichaceae bacterium | reverse complement strand
TGTTGTGTATCTGCTATGAGAGTAGGTAAAGATATGCAATTCTTTGGTGCTAGATGTAATTTAGTTAAAACATTATTATATTCAATAAATGGTGGTATTGATGAAATGAAGAAAGAAAAAGTTCTTGATGGATTTGATATCATGGATGATGAAGTTTTAGATTATGAAAAAGTTAAAGCTGTATATTGGAAAGCATTAGAAAAAGTTGCTGAAATATATAGTAGTGCTATGAATATAATTCATTATATGCATGATAAATATGCTTATGAAGCAGGTCAAATGGCATTACATGATACTATATTACATAGATATATGGCGTATGGTGTAGCTGGATTATCTGTTGCTGCAGATTCATTATCAGCTATTAAATACGCTAAAGTAAAACCAATTAGAGATGAAGATGGAATTACTGTTGATTTTGAAATTGAAGGAGATTATCCTAAATATGGTAATGATGATGATAGAGTAGATTCAATAGCAGTAGAAATAGTAAATAAAATATCTTCTGAATTAAAGAAACAACCTACATATAGAGATGCTGAACCAACTATGTCAGTATTAACTATTACATCTAATGTAGTATATGGTTCTAAGACAGGAGCTTCTCCTGATGGAAGAAAAGCTGGTGTACCATTTGCTCCAGGTGCTAATCCAATGCATGGTAGAGATTCATCAGGTGCTATAGCAAGTCTTAACTCAGTAGCTAAGATACCATATAAAGAATGTTGTAAAGATGGTATATCTAATACATTCTCTATAGTTCCTAATGCTTTAGGTAAAGATATGGAAGAAAGAAAAACTAACTTAGTTAATATGTTAGATGGATACTTTAGACAAGGAGCACATCATTTAAATGTTAATGTACTTAATAGAGAGACATTAATTGAAGCTATGGAAAATCCAGATAAATATCCATTACTTACTATACGTGTATCAGGATACTCAGTACATTTTTCTAGATTAACTAGAAAACAACAAGAAGAAGTAATAGCACGTACATTCCATGAGAAGATGTAATGAAAGCTAGTATTGATTCAATAGAAACTATGGGTCTTGTTGATGGACCTGGTATTAGAGTTGTAATATTTTTTAATGGATGTAAACTAAGATGTAAGTATTGTCATAATCCTGAAACTTGGGTACGTGGTAAAGATAATATGACAGTAGATGAAGTATATAATAAAATAATGAGATGTGAACCATATTTTAGAAATAATGGTGGTGTAACGTTCTCAGGTGGAGAACCATTATTACATAGTAATTTTATTATAGAATTATCTAAAAAATTAAAAGAAAATAATATTCATATATGTCTAGATACTGCTGGAGTAGGTAATGGTAATTATGATGATTTATTAGAATATATAGACATTGTATTACTAGATATTAAACATACTAATAGTAGTGGTTATAAATATATCACTGGTAATGATATAAAATATCAAGAAGAATTTATACAAGTATTAAATAGATTAAATAAGAAAGTATGGATAAGACAAGTAGTAGTACCTGGTATTACAGATAGTAAAGAATATATGTTATCTTTAAAAGAATATCTTAAAAAGATAGATAATGTAGAAAGAATAGATTTATTACCATATCATACTATGGCAATAGATAAATATAAGACATTAGGTATTAAATATCCATTAGAAGGTGTACCTCCTATGGATCAAGATAGATTAAAAGATTTATATAAAATATTAGAAGAAGATTAATATCTTCTTTTTGTTTTATTTTAATATTCATGTTATAATTAGTTTATAGGCAGTGATAATATGAAAAATATAAAATTAATTGTTAAGAATAATAGCGATATAATAGATTATATTGTTAATAATAGTGATTATTCTAAGAGTAAAATTAAATCATTCTTTAAATATAAAAAAGTAAGTGTTAATAATAAAGTAATAGATAAATTACCATATAAAGTTAATACTAATGATACTATTGAAATAAGTTTAGAGAAAGAAGTTAAAACTCCTTTTAGAATAATATATGAAGATAATGAAATATTAGTAGTAGATAAAAAAGCTGGATTACTTACTATAGGTAGTAGTGCATCAGATATCGATACATTATATAGAATGGTAAGAAAGTATGCTACAGAAAATAAATTTCAAGTATTTATAGTTAATAGATTAGATAAAGAAACCTCTGGTATAGTAATGTTTGCTAAATCAGAAAGATTTAAAATGTTATATCAAGATAATTGGAATGAATTAGTTACTAAAAGAGGATATATAGCAATAGTAGAAGGTACTATTAAAAAAGATGGTAGAATAGAAAACCTTTTATATGAAGAAAAGAATACATTCGTACATAGTTCTAAAATAGGTAAGAAAGCAATTACTAATTATAAAGTATTAAAATATAATGATAAATATACATTATTAGATATTAATATTGAAACTGGTAGAAAAAATCAAATAAGAGTACATATGAGTGAGATGGGTAATCCTGTAGTAGGAGATAAGAAATATGGTAGTCATATAGATCCTATTAAAAGAATGTGTTTACATTCATATGAACTAGTATTAAGACATCCTATTTCTGGTGAAAGATTAGTATTTGAAAGTGAAATACCTAAAATATTTGATAAATTAATGAAATAAAGAATAATTATTATTCTTTATTTTTTTTATGGTATAATTATAATAGGTGATAGTATGGACATAGATAAATTAAGACAAAGTGTTATAGAAAAAATAAATAATAATAATTTTAAATTTACTGTAGATGAAATAGCTATTTTACAAACAAATTTTGATATATTTATGGAATTTTTAAAAAAGATTATATATGATGAAAAATTACTTGAAGAAAATTTTGAAATAGCTATATCTATTATAGATAACTTAGATATTTACGATGAAGATATAGATCCATATTTTTTTGAATATTTACCTATTTTAGAAGAAAAATATTATTATTTTGAATTAAAACAAAAACATGTAGAAATTGATATGGAGAAATTATTTGTTGAAGATGAATATTTCAAGAGTGTATTATATGTTTTGAATAATCGAAATGATATAGGCTCAATTAGGTTTTCAGGAGATACATTAGAAAATCGTGAAAAAATAATAAAAAAATTATTAGATAGGAAAGAATATTATGCAATAAGCAGGATTATTAATAAATTTGGAATTAGTTTTACTGATAAAAATTTCTTTGATAGACTTTTAAAAGAATTTCCTTTTAATGAGTATAATATAAATATATTATCTTTAGCTAATACTACTTATAAAGATGATTTTGATGAAGTAATATATCAAAATTTAGATAAACTAAATTTTGCAAATTTAAGAAAAAAATATGCATCTGAACAAGATGAGGCAAAGCAACAAAAAATACTTGAAGTAATTTCTAAAAAACTAAATGATGAACATGAAAATTTAAATTTCTTTTTTGATGATAGAAGAAGATTTAGAGAACCTGAAAATTCTTTAAAAAATTATATTCCTAAAAATTTTAATCAAAAAATTACATTGAATAATTTATCTATTGTATTAAATTACGATATAGAATTAAATGATGAACAAATAAATATAGTATGCAATTTAATTAAAGATACTAATATTGATTTAACTTTAAACAATAAGTTTATAATTGATAATGATAAAATAATTAATGCATTAATTGATTCAGGAAATTATGATAATTTAAATTATGATATTCAAAAAAAGAAAAAAGAGTATTTTACTGAAACTATATTCAATGCATATAAAAATAATAATACAAAATTACTAGCTAGAACAAAAATTAATTTATTTAATCCTTGTCATATGCATATAATGGAAAAATTAATGAAAGAAAAATATTTTAAATTATTTGTCCATAATTATGATTCAAATAACTTTGGAATATTACGCGATGAACTTTTTACAATACTTACTGAAACTATTGAAAATTTAACAACTGATGAGATATTAGCTAATCCAATAATGATGCGCCCAGAATTTCCAATGAAATATATTGAAAAACTAATGAATGAAAAAGAATATGATAAAGTTGCTTTATTAAATTTTCCTACATATGATAATGTATTAAAACAAAATAAAAAAAGTTTTGCTGAATTGATAAGTAATAGTTTTAATTGTGCGGTAAGATTATTAAATAGAAATGCCGATAGTGTTTTTTCAATAGAAGAATTTAGAAATGCATATTTATCATATAATTATGACTATTTTAATGAAAAAATACTTAATTTCTTATTACATGCTGAAAATGATTCTTTATATAATGAACAACTATATGTTTCTGTAAAAAGTTTATTAATTAATAAATATAATTTAAATGAAACTAATTTAGATTATATGATAAATAAATATGGATATATATTAATAAAATATATAGATAATCAATCAATACAAAGTATTATTAATTTAGATGATGATAAATTTAATAAATTTGTTAAGTTATTTCCACAAGAACCTTATAAAATGAATGATTTAGAGACTATATATGATTCATTTAAACAAGAGGAGTTTACCAAATTATATCCAGATATAATAAATATTTTTCCAGATATAATGCATTCCTTAGATAATGGCTCAAAAGATTATTTTAGTTATCTAGATAATTTATGTGAAGTATGGAATGAAACATTAATAGATAAAATATTAAAAAAATATCCAGATGAGGAAAGAGTAATACAAAATAATCCTGATTATATTGTATATATTGGAAATATTATTACTAGTAATGACGCTATTACTAAAGATAGATATACTAATATATTACATATAATTACAGATTATTATATAGCGCAAAAACGTGAACAATATAGAAAAACATATGATATATATAAAGAAGCATCTATACCTTTTGAATATGATAAGAAGGATTTAGATAAAATTGTAACAGCTAGAACATTACAAGAATGTATCATTTATAATCAGGTATCAGATTATTATAAGTCAGAATTATATAGAAAAATAGTAAATGATTTAATTGAAAATGGATTATCTGAAAGTGAGGCAAAAGATTCTATATTACTTGCGGCACAAAAAAAATTTATTACACGTATCGAGAGAAATCAATATTTTTTCTTTAATATATTAACTCAAAAATATGGAGAATTTCTTGCTAATTCTATAATTGAAGAATATAAAAATAAAATAGATAAATTAAATTCTAATAGTGATTTAAAAAAGAATATAGGTCTAGTAAATAAAATTACATTGCCTTATTTAGATAGTTATGTATATGCTGCTCATTCATTAAATGGTACAAATTTAGATGATTTAGATATAGATGATGTAAAGAAAAAATATTATCTAAAAGAATCAAATTTAAATGTATTTGAATTGTTCAGTAATATTAGAATGGATTTATTTGAAGAAAATGTATTAAATAATGATGAAGTATATGATTCATTAAAGAGAATAATTAAAAAGTATAAATTAGATTCTTTAGCACCTGAAGTAGATAATATAGTAAGTAAAGAGATATTTGATTTATCTTGTAATACAAGTGATATTGCTACATTTATATCTTTCTTCCATAGTATATATGAGACTGAAAAATCTAATTTACAAGCACAAGGTAAGAATTCAAATAATTTATCAATAAGTATTATGAATATATTTAAATATTTAGATAAATATTCTGCAGTATCTAGTATTTATTCACAAATATTAGGTAAAGAAGATGAAGGATTAGTTAGAAGTAATCCTAAACCTAATGCAGCTTCTGGATTTAGTAAAGAAGAAAGATTAAAGAAAGCAGTTGAAAAAACATTTAAAAATTTTGAAAAAAAAGATGTTAAAGTTCCTACTTTTAATCATAATGTTACATTAAGTAATGGAAAATTAATGACTGCTATAGTAGGTAATTTTACTAAAACTACTAATATTACACATGGAGAACGTACTGGCGCATGTATGAGAATAGGTGGAGCAGGATACTCATTATTTGATTCAGATGAAATATTTCATATAGAATTTAATGAACCAGCTACAGGTAAATATATATCTAGAGTAACTGGTTTTAGAAATGGTAATACAGTATTTTTAAATGAATTAAGATTTAGTTGTGATACTAATTTATATTCTAATTTAGAAGTAGTTGAGGCATGTAAGATTGTTGCACAGGAATTAATAGATAGAAGTAAGGATAGCACTTGCCCAATAGAGAATGTAGTAATACATAGAGATTATGCTATGAATGAAACAAAAGACAATAGAGTTCAACTTAATATTTCTAATAATAAAAAAGGATTAAAACCATTTTATTCTGATGTAGGAAATTTAGTTCAAGTACTTGCTACTACTGCAGAAGAAGGATTTGTTCCTGTTGATTTAGATAATAGTAAAGTACCTAGTTATTTACCTAGTAGGGAAAAAATAAGAAGTGGAAGTAGTAGTACTATAGTAGAACAAATAAATAGATTATATACTATTTCTTTAGGTTTAAAAGGACAATATTATTATGTTAATCCAATTGCTACTGATATAGTATATGGATATGTTGGAGAAGATTGGTATGTATTTATTAATGAACAAAATGAAATAATATGTGATAGAATAGATAGAGATGAAAGATCTATTATAGAATATGAATTTGCTATAAATGAAATTAAAAAACATTTAAATACTATATCTGAAAAGGAGAATGGTTATGCAATATAAAGTAGGTAGAGTAAAAAATTATAAAGGTGGAGTAGGTAATATAATTACTACAGAAAAAAAATATATGTTTCTTGATACTGATATAACTAATAATGAAAAAATAGAAAATGATGATATAGTAGTATTTGGTGATGAAGATAAAAAAGATAGAGCTTTCTTCGTGAAAAAATTAGAACATAAACCAATAGTACAAACAAAATAGGTGATTATATGAAGAAAAAAATATTATTAATAATTATAGTCCTGCTAGTATTTACTACAGGATGTGGTAAAAATAAAAGTAATGCTAAATATGTAAAAAATGAATATAGTGATATAAAAGTTTTATTTAAAATACCAGTAGATGATAAAGAATATTATGAAGATGGTATAGGCTTTAAATATAAAATGGAATATTATATATTGGATGTAGATGAAAAAAATAAATTAATAGATGTATATTCTATACCACCACAATTTAGTGTATTAAATTTAAATGATAAGCATAAATATTATGGATTATTTATAATGCCATTTAGTATTGATATTAAAAATAAATTATATAAAAAGAAAACTTATGATTATAATTTAACGCTAGATATAAAAATAACTGAACCTCAAAAATTTTGGAATAAGAAATATTCAAAAGATATGAATACAGAAGATTTTTATAATAAAAGATTAAAAAAATTAGTAGATAAAAATTTAAATAAAGCAATAAATAAGGTATTAGTTAAAAAAGAAGAAATAAATGAAATAAATATAAAAGAACTTAATGATGAATTCAATAAATTAATAAGTAAAGATATTAAAAATAGTGGATTTACTATTAATATAAGAAATATAGAATTTATTACTAAATAAGTTCTTTTTCTTTATATATATAAATATATTTATTTAGGTGGTATATGAAATTATCTAGTTTACAATCTAAAGATATAATAAATATAAATGATGGAAAATGCATAGGTAATATAATAGATGTTAATATAGATAATGAGGGTAGAACTTTAGTATTATTAGTAGAAAAATATAAATTCTTTATGTCTTTATTTAGAAATAGTGTAGTAGAAATAAAATGGAATCAAATAAAAAAGATAGGTACTGATGTAATTTTAGTAGATATAAAATGATTTATAATTGACAAAAAACTATTTGATTGCTATAATCTTTATGTATAAAAAAACTGTGATTAAGAGGAGTAAATTATACTGTTTAAAAGAGAGGAAAAGATATTGGTGTGACTTTTCTTAAATAAGATAATTGAAGGTAGCTTAGGAGTTGTATATCTGAAATTAGTAGGATATAACGTTTACTGCGTTAAAGTATTGAGATAGTTTTATACTATGAAAAAAGGTGGTACCACGACAATTCGTCCTTTAAAGATGAATGTCGTGTTTTTTATTGAGGTGATGCTATGTTAGAAGAAAATTTTGATAAGTATACTAGTAATTATGATTTAAATGATATAAATTTAAAATCTAAATATAATCATTCATATAGAGTAATGGAATTAATGACTAAGTATGCAGAAAAATTAGGATGGAATAAACGAGATATTGAATTAGCTAAAATAATAGGTTTATTACATGATTATGGAAGATTCGAACAATATCGTATATATAAAAACTTTATAGATTTGAAAACTGTAGATCATGCTGATAAAAGTGTTGAAGAATTATTTGATAAAAATGAAATAGTAAATTTTACTAATAGAACAGAAGATTATGATTTAATTAGATTCGCTATTAAAAATCATAATAAATTAACTATAGAAGATACAGATAATCAAGAATATATTAAGTTTGCTAAATTAATAAGAGATGCAGATAAAGTAGATATAATGTATGTTCTAACTAATGAAATACTTAGAAAAGGTACTGATGAAGGTTATACTGAAGAGGCAATGGAATATATCAGAAATTATAAAAATGTACCTAGAACATGTGTTAAAAATGATAATGATAGAATATTAGTAGATATTAGTTTTGTATTTGATTTGAATTATGATGTAGTATTAGAAGATTACAAAAATAATTTTATAGAATTTTATAATAATATAGAGAATAACAGTATATTTAAAGAAGCTTATGATATAGCTATAAAATATATAAATGAAAGGATTGATAGTAATGTTAGAAACTAAATATGACCATTTAAAAGTAGAAGAAGGAAAATATAATAATTGGAATAGTAAAGGATATTTTACTAGTGGTGACTTATCTAAGAAACCATACTGTATAGTTATACCTCCACCAAATGTTACCGGAAAATTACATTTAGGACATGCATGGGATACTGCTATACAAGATATAATAATTAGATTTAAAAGAATGCAAGGATTTGATGCATTATGGTTACCTGGAATGGACCATGCTGCTATAGCAACAGAAGCTAAAGTAGTTAAAAAATTAAAAGATGAAGGTATAGACAAATATGAACTAGGAAGAGAAAAATTCTTAGAAGAATGTTGGAAATGGAAAAATGAGTATGCAGGTACTATTAGAGATCAATGGGCTGCATTAGGTTTATCAGTAGATTATAATAAAGAAAGATTTACTTTAGATGAAGGATTAAATAAAGCAGTTACACAAGTATTTGTTGATTACTATAATAAAGGATTAATATATCGTGGAGAAAGAATTATTAACTGGGATCCAGCTGCTAAAACAGCACTATCTAATGAAGAAGTTATTTATAAAGATGTAGAAGGTGCTTTCTATCATTTAAAATAT
>CADBNE010000067.1 GCA_902795975.1 uncultured Erysipelotrichaceae bacterium | reverse complement strand
TCTTTAAATATATATGGATTAGCATTTCTAAATCTATATATAGATTGTTTAACATCACCTACCATATATACATTATTATTTGCTATTAAAGAAATAAATATTTCTTGTAAATCATTAGTATCTTGATATTCATCTAATAATATTTCTTTTAATGAATATTTAACTTCATCACATACATCTTTATTATTTTTTAATACTTCTATTGCTAACATTGCTATATCAGTAAATTCATACATTTCATTATCTAATTTATATTTTTTTACTCTATTTAAATATTCTTTTACAATAAGTATAATAGCTTCTACATTTATTTTAGTTTTTAATATATTATTATATATTTCTTCCTTATTACCATAACTTGTTAACTCATATATTTCTTTTATTACTTCAGCTACTTCTTCTTTAGCGTTCTTTACTTCATCTTCACTACCTCTTGGTAATGTAGGTAATTTTAACCCAGGATATAATAATATATCATCTATACTTTTAGAATTTAATAATCCTTGTAATTCATCCAATACTTTAGAATAATAAGTACCATCTACTAATATAGATAAACTATATAATTTTTTATTTAATTCATCTATTTTACTTAATACTAAATTTTCATATTCTAATATATCTTTATTAATATGTTCATCACTAAAATTATTATCAATATAATTATCTAAATATTCTATATTATTAGGTATCATTTCTAATTTAGATGCTATTGAAAATAAATATGTTTTTAACTGTTTATCATCTCTTATACAAAAATCACTAATTAATTTAAGAAACAATTCATTTTGTTCATTATAAAAATCTTCAAACACTTCATCCATTATCCGATTTTTTTCCATACCTATTAAACTTGCTTCTACTATATTAATATTATTAGATATATTAAGAAGATAATGATATTTTTTTACTATAGAAAGTGCATAACTATCAAATGTAGTAATATATGCTGAATCTATTAATTTTAATTCTTCTAAATAATTATTCTTTTTTAATGAAGCTCTTATTCTTTCTTTCATTTCTCCTGCTGCAGCCTTAGTAAATGTTAAAATTAATAGTTCATTAATGTGTATACCTTTATTCATCTTTTGTATAACTCTTTCAGTTAATACAGCTGTTTTACCACTACCTGCTCCTGCAGATACAATTATATTAGTACCACACTCATGTATTGCTCTTTCTTGCTCAGGCGTCCATGCCATTATCATCACCTCCTAAAAATTCTAAATTTTTATACTCTTTTAAATTTATTATATCTTTTTCAGTTCTAAAACATATATCTTTAAATGAACAAAATTCACAACCTAAATTATTCATACCTATACGTTTAGGATTAATATCAAATTTACCATCTAATATATTTTTAGTACTATCTTTTATTTTAGATTCTGCTAAATCAGTAAGCTCATTTATTGTCTTAGTATCTAATACTTTGGAATATGAGGAAAAGCCTTTAGAAGTTTGTTTTAAACTTTTTACTACAGTACTATCTGCATAACTATCATCAAAATATTCTAATATACCTATATTTTCATTACTATATCCTTGTAACAATAAGTTTTTCTTTTTCAAATCTTCATATTTATTTTTACCATCAGCTTTTATTTCATTATTTAATATTTTTTGTAAATAAAAACCAGCAACTTTAATATTATTAAACTTAGGATGATTACGTGTTAAATATATATACACAGGTAATTGCATCTCTATACCATATATAACATTATTTAAATTTAAATTAGGATTTCCAGTCTTATAATCTATAATAGCAACTATATATTCTCCATCTACTTCTTTATATTTTAATTTATCTATAATACCCATAAAAGTAACTTTAATATTACCTTCTAAATTAATAAATACTTTTTCTTCATATAATTCATCATCTAAAGAAGTATGCTTATTATGTTCATTTATAGTATCAATTATAAACTTTAATTCACCTTTTAATTTATTTATAAAAAATTCTTCTTTTTTTGTTAAACTTTTTTCTATATAATTATCAAATACTTCATCATAATCAAAATTAGGTAAAAAAGCTTTAGACAATACATAATGAAATAAATTACCTATTAATTGCATAAAACTTTCTTCATAACTACTAACTTTTAATATATTATTTAAATAATATCTAAATGAACATCTATTATAATTATCTAAACTAGAATAAGATAATAATAATTTATTATCTAATAATTTATATAAATCACTATTATCTATACCCGTAAATTTATTATTATATGTTCTATAATTTATATCTTTATAATTACTATATAAATTTCTTAAACTTTCATTTATAGTTCCATATTTATTAAATAAATCTAAATTTTTAGATAATATAATTTTATTATATAAATTAGAATAATTATATTTTATATTATTATTTTTTATTACTTCATACTCTAAAATATCATTTATATTACTAATAGAAAAAGTATCTGTAATAGTTTTTAATTTATATGTAATTATTAAATTCTTAATATTTGATAAATTATTAATTAATTTATCTTTTTCTACTAAGTTTTTATCAACACTAGTTTCAATGCTTAATACCAATTTATCTTTATCACTAAAGTAATCTTCATCTTTATGTATAATAGGTATAATTCCTTGATTAAAACTAAATAAGAATACATACTTTGAATCATCTATATTACTAGATAAATTAATTTCTCTAATACAATTTTCTTTTATATTATTACTTATATTAGTATTTTTTAGACTATCTATAACTAATTCTTTAATACTATTATAATCATCACACCATATATATTTATTACATATATTAACTATTTTATTGTAACTATCTATCTCATCCTTTGTAATTGTTTTTTCTAAATTAATTAATGTATTTTCTATATTGCTTTCATATAATTTTATAAATCTATCTGATATAGGCAAATTATATAATGAATATTTTATATCTAAACTTACAGGTATATTATACATACCAAATATTCTATTAATTAATAATCTATATTCATCATTTAAATTAGCTAAATAAATATTATTAATATCTATGCCACTTTTAATTAAATCAATACATTTACAAGCTACAAAAGATATTTCTTCATCAATATTATTAAATTCATATATACTATGTTTAAAATTTTTATTTTCATCTAAAATAACTTCATATTTATAATTATCTAATATTTTTTTTACATTATTAGGTATATGTTTATTATTATATATAATTATATTTTTACTAGATAAAAAATTATCATAATATTTATTTATAATTAATAATTTATTATCTATTAATTCTTGTTTCATATTATATATTTTATCAATCTTAGTATTATTAGTAATACTATCTACATAATACATACTATTTATATAAATACGTGCTACAGAGCCTTTAATATTATATTTATTCATTAAATAATATATAGCTTGCTCATCATAATCAAAATAATAACCTTTAATAAGTTCATTAAAAGTTATTACTTTCACATTACATAAATTATTCATAGAACTAATATATTTAATAAGTATATCTTTATTATTACTATCTGTAATTATCAAATTATTATCTTTAATCAATTTATCAAACATATTATCACCTTTAAATATTATATCATGAAAAAAGTAAATCAAAATGATTTACTTATCGCAATATATAAATATTATTATAACCTACATTATTAAGCATTCTTCCAGATATAGAACTTTGATAACCATGTGTACAATATAATACTATATTAGTATTTTTAGGATATTTACCTATTATATTTAATATGTTAGAACTAGGTATATTAATAAAATTATTATAATGTGATTTTATATATTCACTAGGTAATCTAACATCTATTAATAAAGGATTATCAATATTTTTAATATCATCTAATTTAATATATTTCAATTTATCACCCTAATTATTAATATGAAATATATAAAAAAAAGAAACTATTACTAGTTTCTAAAATAATCTTAATACATCATTAAATGTTACATATAACATAAGTATCATAAGTAATATAAAGAATATATTATGTATTGTATTTTCTACTTTTGGATTAACTGGAGAACCTTTTATCTTCTCTATAATTAAGAATAATGCATGTCCACCATCAAATGCTGGTAAAGGTAATATATTAATAAATCCTACATTAATATTAAGTAAAGCAATTAAAGATAATACTGATGCTAAACCCATAGTTCTTGCTTCACCTACAACATTATATATACCAACAGGACCTGATAACATATTAAGACTTAATTTACCAATAATTAAATACCATACAGTAAAGAACATTTGCTCAACAGTACTTAACCATTTACCAACTGCATATTTAATACCTGCAAAGAACCCTTTTTCTTCAGTTCCAGTAGGTGTAAATCCATATTCATAACCCTTTAATGCTTCATCTTTTTTCTCTTCTACTTTAACACTTATTTCTTTTTCTTCATTACCATCTAATACAGTAATCTTTAAATCATCTCTATTATTATTTATACTAACTAATAATTTAGAGAATGAATCAAATTCTACTCCATTTATAGCTTTTAACTTAGTATCATTTTTAAGACCATCTATTTTAGATTCTTTTATATAAAAATCTATTTTTTTAGTATCTTTATTATATTTTGGTTCTACACTGAATCCATAGTCATATCCTAAAGGTAGATAATCTTTACCTACTGCTATAGGATGAATTGTTATTTTTTCTTTTTCACCATTTTCATGCTTAACAGTTACTTCAAAATCTTTCTTTGAATTAACTGCCATCTCTAAATTAAGTCTATCATAATTCCTAATTTTAACATTATTAACAGCTACTATTCTATCTCCATCTTTTAAATTAGGATATAAATCAGTATTAATATCAGTTACTAATGTTGAATTAAGACTTAATGTATTTGTCCATCCAATAATTAATAAAACTATAAAAGCTAAGATAAAATTATTCATTACTCCTGCAACCATAACCATGAATCTTTGACCCCATGTTTTTGATTGTAATCTTTTTTCAACAGGAATTTTTTCATCTGCTTCTATTTCTTCTCCAGCCATTTGAACAAATCCACCTATTGGAAAAGCTCTAATACAATAATCTGTCTCATCTACAACTTCTACTTCTTTACCATCTATGATTTTTTTCTTAGGCTTTCTATTAAATTTAAATAACCTAGGACCCATTCCTATACTAAATTCATAAACATATACTCCAGCTTTTTTTGCAAATATAAAATGCCCTAATTCATGAATAAAAACAACTATTCCTAATATAACTATGAAATAAAGCATTGTTATAAAAAATCCTATCATATCTTCCTCCTATAAAATTGATAAAAAGAATCCATAGGCAAGTAAAACAAATATTAAACTATCTAATCTATCTAATATTCCACCATGCCCTGGCATTAAATTAGAGAAATCTTTCTTACCAAAATATCTCTTAATAGCTGAGAAAAATAAATCTCCCATTTGTCCAATTATAGATAATATAGTAGTAACAAAAATAACTACTGGTAAAATAACATTACTATCTACAATTGTTACATAAAAAATAGTTGCTATAAAAACACCAAATATTGTTCCACCAACTAAACCTTCCCAAGTTTTCTTTGGAGAAACAACCTCTAATAATTTATGTTTTCCAACTAACATACCTGTAAGATATGCAAAAGTATCAGTAAATACTGTTATAAATATTAAATAAATAAGTAAGTCTTTATTCATATCAAAATATGTACCAAATAAAGACATAGCAATACCTAAAAACATTACTCCTGTAAATACATAATTAGCATCATTAATACTATATGTTTCTCTTTTATGATATAACACAACAGGAAGCAACAACAATAAAAACAAACTTGCAATAACTCTAAAATCAACAGTCATAACAAAATGTTTATTTACATCTACAGTAAATAATATTAAAGGTATAAATAAATAAGCAATTAATTTTATTAATGTAGGTAATGTCTTTCTAGTTTCTTTAATATCTAAGTACTCTTTTAATCCTAACATTGCTATTAATAGTATAGCTACTTTAAACAAATCCCCACCTATTATAAATACTGGTATAACAATAGCTAACATTACAATAGCACTAATTACTCTTTGTTTCATAATTAATACCTCCAAATCTACGATCACGACTTGTATATTCTACTAAAGCTTTATCAAATTCTTCTTCATTAAAATCTGGAAAATAAGTTTTAGGAAAATATAATTCAGCATAAGTTAATTGATATAACATAAAATTACTTAATCTTTGTTCACCACTAGTTCTTATCATAAAATCTATAGGTGGTAAATCTTGAAACATATAATGATAAATCATATCCTCACTTATATCATCTACACTAATTATATTATTATTTATATCATCATGTATTCTTTCTATTGCACTTTTTATTTCTAAATGTGAACCATAATTAAAACAGATATTCATTATACCACCTGTACAATCTTTAGTAATATCTTCACATTTATTTATAATATTAATTAATTTTTCTTTTACAGGTTTACATCTTGCACCAGAGAATACTACTTTAATATTATCTTTCTTTAATTCAGTTGCATATTCCATAAATTTTTTTTCAAATATATTCATTAAAAAATTTACTTCTTCTTTACTTCTCTTAAAATTTTCAGTAGAAAATGCATATACACTTAGTACCTTAACTCCAGTTTTAAAAATATGTTTACTAAGATTAACAAGATTATTAAATCCTGCTCTATGCCCTTCACTTCTAACCATTCCCTTTTCTTTTGCCCATCTACCATTTCCATCAAGTATAATAGCTACATGATTAGGTATCTTTAATTTAGTATAATCCATAATACCTCCTTAAACCCTCTATAAACCATTATATCATAAATACATATTTATTTATTATTATTTACAAAAAAAAATAGAATACAACGATTCTATTTACAATCTATATTAACTCTTACTTTACCTAGATTATTAATATATGCTGACGCTTGAACTACATTACGAATAGAATTAGCTGTTTTTCCACCACGTCCAATTACAGCACCAATATCACTTTCAGATACAGTAACATTAATTATTTTTTCATTACCATCAGTCATAGATACTTTAACAGCATCAGCATCTTTAACTAGATTAGTAACTATATATTTAGTTAAATCTACTAAATCCATATTACTTTTCTTCTTTCTTTGATTTAGATTCGTGGAATGCTTTCATGATTCCTTCTTTACTAAATAAATCTCTAACAGTATCTGTTGGAATAGCTCCGTTACCTAACCAAGTAAGTGCTTTATCTTTATCAATTTTTACAACAGCTGGAACTTCAATTGGATTATAATATCCGATTTCTTCGATGAATCTACCATCTCTTGGAGCTCTTGAATCAGCTGCAACTATACGATAAAATGCTCTTTTTTTAGCACCCATTCTTCTTAATCTTAATTTTACTGCCATGTTAATATCCCTCCCATCAATTACACATAAATAGATAATAGCACAAATAAAAAAAAGTGTCAACCATTTTTAGTTAACACTTATAAATAATTTTCATTTATTTCATTATCTATAGCTTTTTCATCTTCTTCAGTTAAATCTTCATCAATTATATCCCAAGGATCTTCATCTTCTTCTATAGCAATTTTAACTTTTGTATCACCAACTATTTCTATTCCTAACTCCTTATCAATAGAAAATTTAATAGTATTTTCATTAATATCAACATTAGAACAGTTTGGTTGATATAAACTTCTAACTATAATATCAGTATCACTATATTCATCAGTATTATTTTTTAATGTAATGTTAAATGTATCATCATATTCAATATTTTTACTAGTTACTGTAGTCTTTTGATTATTATCATATGAATACCATATATTAATATCAAAATTTCCTTTTACTCCTACCTTATCTCCTTTTTTATAACCATCAAATTTATGATTTATTACCCAACAACCAAGTATTGTATCAGGCTTTTCATCTACATCAATAGTATAAGTATTTTTAAACGACTTCTTTCCTTTACCAATTATTGCTTTAGTAACAATTTCTTTATACAAGGCCATTTTATCACTCCCTATTTAAATGTATGCTAAAAAATAAAATATGTTCATAAAAATAAAAAAGAACGGAATTATCCGTTCTTAATTTTTTACATATTACCTAACATTGTTAATGCATCAGTACCATTTAAAGCTTCTGCTGGAATTTCAATTTTAGAAACTTTTCCAAAATCAGAAAGCTCAACTTTAATTTTTCCAGTGACATTCATTTTCTTAATTTCTGCTAATTCTTCTTCATTCATTCCAATACTATCGATAATTGTAGCAAGATCAATTTCAAATCCTGATACATATCCGTCTTTAGTATATATAGCGAATGTAATATCTTTACTTAAAATTCCTTTTTTAACTTCTGCTAATTCTTCTTCAGCTTCTGCAGCAGCATCTGCTTGTCCATTTTTCTTAGCTTCAGCTAATGCTTTTTCAGCAGCTTCTGCAGCTTTTTTATTTACTTTTTCTTTATCTAAAGTAACATTATATTTCTTTTGTCCATCTCTATCAGATTTAACTTCTTTAGTTTCTTTAGCATAATCTAAAATTTCTTTAGCAGATAAATTAGCGCTATCTGCTTGTCCAGCTATTTCTTTAAAATCAAGTCCTAAACCAGATAAACTAGTTGTATCTAATTTAATCCATTGACCCATGTAGTTAACATATAATTTAGCAGCAGTTTTATCTATATCTGCATATAACTTACCATTAACAGTCATTCCAGAAGCACCTGCAGTAATGTCAGCAGACATTAAAGTTTTATCTCCTTCTGTATAAACTTTTCCATCGATTGTGGCATTAGCAGTTATTTTTTTACCTTCTTGGTCCATTGAGAAATCAACTGTAACTTTTTCACTGTAATTTGTTGCTTTTTCAGTTTTTTCTAAACCATTAGTTAATTCTTCTTTAGCATTTTTCTTTGAAAAATTACATCCAGTTAAAACTAGTAAAAAAGCAAACATTAAACTAAAATACTTTAAAACTTTTTTCATTCACATACTCTCCTTCTATTTCATTATATCATAAAAAATAAAAAGTATACTACCTTTTTTGTAATATACTTTTTATTTTATTATTCCATCCATACTCCATGTTTTAACATCAGTAATTTCTACATCAACAATTTTACCAATATTATCTTCACTACCATCTACATTAACTAACTTCATAGTATCAGTATATCCAAATAAATTTCCTTTTTCTCCTATACCTTCTATAAGTACTTTAACAGTTTTATTCATATATCTTTGATTAGCTTCATTAGCATACTTATTAACTAAATCATTTAATTCATATAATCTACTATTTTTTTCTTCTTCTGTAACATCATCATTCATTCTAGCTGCTGGAGTACCTTCTCTAGGTGAAAATATAAAAGTAAATGCTGAATCATATTTACATTTATTTACAACATCTAATGTTTCTTCAAAATCTTCTCTAGTCTCACCAGGGAAACCTACTATAATATCTGTTGTAATTGCAACATTAGGTATTGTAGCTTTTAACTTATTATATAATTCTAAATATTTTTCTTTAGTATATCTTCTACCCATTAATTTTAGTATTCTATCTGAACCACTTTGTAATGGTAAATGTATATAAGGCATAATATTATCATATTCAGATATAACATTAATCATATCATCATCAAAATCCCATGGATGACTTGTCATAAATCTTACACGCTCTATACCAGTACTCGCTACATCACGTAATAAATCTCCCATTTTATATTGTTCTTTTAAATCTTTTCCATAAGCATTAACATTTTGTCCAAGTAAAGTTACTTCTTTATA
>CADBNE010000066.1 GCA_902795975.1 uncultured Erysipelotrichaceae bacterium | reverse complement strand
TTGATTATGTATTAATAGATACAGCTGGTAGACTTCATATTGATGAAGAATTAATGCAAGAATTAAATAATATCAATGATGAAGTACATCCTAATGAAATATTATTAGTAATAGACAGTATGATGGGACAAGATGCTATTAATGTTATTGAAGGATTTAATAGTAGTTTACCACTTACTGGTGCAATACTTACTAAATTAGATGGTGATACTCGTGGTGGTGCAGCACTATCTATTAGACATTTAACTAATGTACCAATTAAATTTATTGGTATTAGTGAAAAAATGGATGGATTAGATGAATTCTATCCAGATAGAATGGCAACTCGTATACTTGGTATGGGAGATTTAATGACCATGATAGAAAAAGCAGAAGAAGCTATAGATCAAGATGAAGCAATGAAAACTGCTCAAAGAATGCAAGATGGGAAATTTGATTTAGAAGATTTCTTATCTGCTATGAAGCAAGTAAAAAGATTAGGACCTCTAGAAAATTTAATAAAATTAATTCCTGGTGTACCTAAAGAAGCAAGAAATATTAAAATTGACCCTAAAGATATGGCACACATTGAAGCAATAATTTTATCAATGACACCATATGAAAGAAGACATCCAGAATGTTTAAAAAATAGTCGTAAGTTAAGAATTTCTAAAGGATGTAATAGATCAGTTGAAGAAATAAATAGACTATTAAAACAATTTGAAGATATGAAAAAGATGATGAAACAATTTAGAAATGGTAAAATGCCTTTTAAGATGTAGTAATACATCTTTTTTTATAGCAATACATTATTTATTTATGTTATAATTAAGTAGATGATAATAAATAAAAATAGTAAGGTAGGTATAAAATGAAAAGTTATCAAACAATGAGTAGTGACGATATATTAAGTAGCTTGGAAACATCTGTAGAAGGTTTATCAAATGAAGAAGTTAAGTTAAGAATTGAAAAATATGGATTAAATGAATTACCAAAGAAAAAGAAAGATGGAATAATTAAAATATTCTTTTCACAGTTTGCTAATTCAATTACAATAATAATGATTGTAGCAGCAGTATTATCATTCTTCATAAAAGAATATACAGATGCTATAGCAATAGTATTTATTATAATGGCAGATGCTATTATGGGTACAGTACAAGAATGGAGAGCAAATAAAAGTGCTGAAGCATTATCAAATATGATTAAAGCACGTACACAAGTTATACGTAATGGAAGAGAGATAGAAGTAGATGCATCTAACTTAGTAGTAGGAGATATAATGCTACTTCAATCAGGTTCTAAAGTGGCAGCTGATGGTAGAATACTTAATTGTAGTAATTTAACTATAGATGAAGCAATTCTTACAGGAGAATCATTAGCAAGTGTAAAAAATAATATTGTATCAGATAAAGAAGTAAGTATAAGTGATTCTAAAAATATGGTGTTTGCAGGTACTAGTGTAATTACAGGTAGAGGTACAGTAGTAGTAACATCAACAGGAAGTAATACTGAAATAGGTAAAATTGCTACTAAAGTAATTAATACAGAAGAAACACCATCACCACTTACTATAAGAATGAATAAGTTTACAAAACAAATAAGTATTTTAATAATTATTTTATCAATTATAATTGTTGGTATATTACTTTCAGCAGGTGTAGAAATAGAAGAAGTATTTATGACAGTAGTAGGTTTAGCTGTGTCAGCTATGCCAGAAGGTTTACCTTTAGCACTTACTTTAGCACTTACTATAGGTTCTAGTAGAATGGGTAAGAAAAATGTTATAGTAAAAAAATTAAATGCTGTAGAAAGTTTAGGAAGTTGTACAGTAATAGCAAGTGATAAAACAGGTACATTAACCGTAAATGAACAAACAGCTAAAAAAATAGTACTTCCTAATGGGGAAAAATTTGAAATAACAGGTACTGGATATAATGATGAAGGAGAAATATCTGGTAATAAAGATTATTTAAATAATGTTATGAAAATAGTATTAGGTGGTGCTGTTAATAATGAAGCAGGATTAACATTCCAATCAGGTAAATGGGATAGTTATGGAGATAGTATTGATATAGCATTCTTAGCATTAGCTAGAAAAGCAAAAGTAAATCATAAAGATGTAAGAAAATTAGCAAGTATTCCATATGAATCAGAAAACAAATATTCAGCAGTATTTTTTGATAACGGTGGTACTACAGTTTGTTCAGTTAAAGGTTCGTTAGAAACTGTATTTGAATTTTGTGATGATATGTATGATGGAAATAATATTGTAAAATTAGATAAAGAAAAAATATTAATACAAAATGAAGAATTAGCAAGTCAAGGATATAGAGTAATAGCGTTAGCATCTTCTGATATAGATAATTTTGAAAAGAAAGAGTTTTACAAAAAAGAAGATTTACCTAAGTTAATATTTTTAGGATTAGTAGCATTTATTGACCCAATTAGAAAAGAAGTAAAAGGTTCAATAGAAGAATGTCATGGTGCAGGTATTAAAGTCGTTATGGTAACAGGAGACCATCCTTTAACAGCATTCTCAATTGCTAATGAATTAGGTATTGCATCAGATTTTGATGAAGTAACTACTGGAGTAGAAATAGAAGAAGAACTTAATAAAGGAAAAGAATCATTTGATAAATTCGTTAATCAAAAGAAAGTATTTACAAGAGTTACACCTATACAAAAATTAGAAATAGTAGAAGCATTTAAACGTAATGGAGAATTTGTTGCTGTTACAGGAGATGGAGTAAATGATGCTCCAGCAATTAAAGCAGCAAATATAGGTATAGCTATGGGTAGTGGTTCTGATGTAGCTAAAGAAACAAGTAATATGATAATTATAGATGATAATTTTATGTCTATAGTATCAGGTATTGAAGAAGGTAGAAATGCATATGCTAATATACGTAAAGTAGTATTAATGTTAGTATCATGTGGTTTAGCAGAAGTATTATTCTTTACATTATCTATTGCATTTGGTTTACCAATACCACTTTTAGCAGTTCAATTATTATGGTTAAATTTAGTAACAGATGGATTACAAGATTTAGCACTTTCATTTGAAAAAGGTGAAAAAGATGTAATGAAAGAACGCCCTAGAGACCCTAAACAACCATTATTTGATAAGTTATTAGCTCAAGAAATAATTATATCAGGTTTATTTATAGGATTAATTGTATATGCAGTATGGGTATTCTTACTTAAATATGTACATATGGATGAAGCAGTAGCTCGTGGTTACATTATGGCTATGATGGTATTTATGCAAAACATACATGTATTTAATTGTAGAAGTGAAAAACAATCAGCATTTAGTATTAAAATATTTAGTAACTGGTTTGTACCATTTGCTGTATTTTCATCAATATTCTTACAAATACTTATTATGGAAGTACCAGTACTTAGTACATTAATGAAGACAGAAAGTATATCAGTACCACATATGTTATTATTACTTGTAGCATCATGTCCAATAATATTAGTTATGGAAATATTTAAAGCTATTAAGAAGAAAAAAGCATGAGAATAATTGATTATTGTGTTGTACATAAAGGTATAAAACCAATTAATAATGATGATAATATATATTTAAATGGATATTTTTTACCTAGAATAAATGACGGATTAGATAATTATAAATTAAAAATAAATAATACTAGTAAAGAATTGATATATGCTGTATTTGATGGTATAGGTGGTCTTGGTAATGGAGAATATGCTTCTTCTGTAGCATCCACTAATATTATCAAAGGATTAAACTATATAAATAGTAAATTATTAGAAATAAAACACAGTGAATTTATTGATTTAGGAACAACAGCTAGTATAGTTAAAATTAATAAAAATAATTTGTCTATTGAACAAGTAGGAGATAGTCCAGTATATATATATTCAAATAATAAATTATCTAAATATATTGAAAAAAAAGATAATACTAATTTATTAGATAATTATTTAGGTAAACAAGAAAATATAATAATAGAAAAAAATAATATTAAGTTAAAAAATAAAGATATTATTGTAATCTGTTCAGATGGATTATCATCTATGGTATCAGATACTGATATAGAAAAAATTATATCTTCATCAAATGATGTTAAATATATAACTAATAAATTATTAAACGAAGCATTGAAAAATGGTGGTAATGATAATGTGTCAATTATAGTTTTAAAAGTAGAGAAATTACTAGGTATATTTTAATTAAGACTAGATATAATCTAGTCTTTTTTGATATACTAATATTGTGATGTATATGATAGAAAAAATAAAAAATATTTTAGAAAATAATAAAGATAAAAGAATATGTATATTAGGTACTACATGTACTGGTAAATCTACTTTAATAAATAATTTAAATATGGGATTAGATATGGATGATGAAATATTTCCTTTACTAACTAAAGAAGAAACTGACTATGTATGTAGTACACCTTGGACAGAAGAAATAGGTAATACAATGGATAGATTAGTAAGAGAAAGATTAAAAATTACTCCAGGTGTTCCTATGTTAGGTACAGTATTAGTGGATTGTGATTTAATAGTTTATTTACACATATCAGATGAATTATTAAAAGAAAGAACTAGTATGAGAGGTGTTGATTATGAAGGTGCTAAAGAGATGCAACAAAAGATAGAAGAAGAAATAAATAGTTCTAATATACCTTGTATAATAGTTGAAGTTGAAAATATAAATATGAAGGTGAAATAATGAAGAAAATATTATTAACAAGTACAGGTTTTGATAACTTAAATATTAAAAATAAATTTTTAAATATGTTAGATAAAGATATTAATGATGTAAAAATATTATTTATAATTACTGCAGCTAATGATCCAGATTCTGTTAGAATATTATCTGGTTGTTTAGATGATTTAACAAAGTGTAATATTAAAGATAGTAATATAACTGTATATGATATGCATAAATATTTATCTAAAGAAGAAATAATAAATTATGATGCTATATATGTATGTGGTGGAAGTACAAAGAAATTAAGAGATAGAATAATAGAACTTAATATGGAAGATATATTTAATTATTATGTAAATAATGGTGGAATATATATAGGTGTAAGTGCAGGAACTAAAGTTGCTAATAATCCTTTAAATTTTATATCTAATAATCTAGATGTACATTGTGAAAAAGGTTCTAATAATGGTTTAATAACAAATAATGAAGATATTAATTTAACAGATAATCAAGCTATAATAATTACAGATAGTGAACAAATAATATTTGAATAGGTGATGATATGTTTTTTAAAAAGAAGAAAAAAGAAGAAGTTAAACCTACAATTGATACTAAAATAGTAGAATTTCCATTATGTGTAGAATTATATGATAATAATGATAATATAACATATATATTTGGAAGTGATACTAATAAGTATTGGTTTGATAATAATAAGGATGTAGTTATATATGATTTTGATGCTACTAAAATATGGCAATATTCTAGTTTAAAAGATAAAATTAATATAATGCATTTAAATATATTAGATAATGGATTAGTGAATATAGAAATAGAATTAAATACCATATTAAATAGTATAGAAGAAGAATATTTATTAGAATATATAAAAGGACAAATGAGTGATGGTTGGGGAGAAGGTATTTTAGATGATACAACAGAAGATGGTCAAAACTTCATAATATCTTTTTGGAATAATAAGGATTGGTATATTAAATATATTTAATTTGACACATAAATATATAAGTGTTAATATAAAAATGTCTTGAAAGGGAGATTAGTATGTTAAATAGAATAAATACCACAACTTATACAACAACAATTAAATCAATAAATTATTGATTGTTTTAGCATACATATAAAATTTAAAAATGAATTTTATAAGTCTATTACAATCAAGTAATAGACTTTTTATATATTAAAAACTATAATATAGGACATGATTATTAATAATTATTTTAAAGAGAGTTATCGGTTGGTGTAAGATAATAAATGATATTAGTAATTACTACCTATTAGTTGTTCCAGAAATGGATACCCGCCCAGCGGTTATAATAATTAAGTAAAAGAGGATGGTACCGTCACATATACTTTGTTGACTCCTTTGTATCCATTCTCTTTTTTTGTTAGGAGATGATATAATGACGGAAGATATGACGAGTAACCCTTTCAAGACAACATAGAAAGAAGGAATAAATATGAATAAAAAATGTGTAGAAATATTAAAAGAAATATTAAATAAAAGATTTAATGATATTAGTTTAGATAATATATACTATGATGATAATGAGTTTTATTATGAATTTAAATCAGATAATAATTTAAGTGAGTCAGATTTTGCTGATATAGAAAAAGAAATGAAAAATGTTGATAATAATATATGTGTAAAACTTATTAGAGTTAGTTCAGTATATATAGATGGTAATTCTAATAATGAAATGATTAATAGAGTAGTAGGTAAATCATTTAAATCACAAGAAGAATTAGATAAATATAATGAATTTTTAATGGATGCTAAAGAAAGAGACCATAGACGTATAGGACAAGAATTAGATTTATTTTGTTTTTCAGATTATGTAGGAAATGGACTTCCTTTATATACTCCAAGAGGTGTAATTATTAAAGATGCATTACAAAGAGAAATAGAAAAAGTATGTAGAAAATATGGATTTCAAAAAGTAAGTTGTCCATCTTTAGCAGATATATCTTTATTTGAAACAAGTGGTCATGCACATAAATTTAATGATGAATTATTTAGAGTATCATCTCCTAAAGGTCATGAATTTGTACTTAAACCAGTACAATGTCCACATCATACTCAAATATATGCTTCTAAATTAAGAAGTTATAAAGATTTACCAATTAGATATATGGAATCA
>CADBNE010000065.1 GCA_902795975.1 uncultured Erysipelotrichaceae bacterium | reverse complement strand
TGATGCATTAAGATATTATTTAACTACAGATGTAACATTAGGTAGTGATTTAAGATTTGATGAAGTTAAAATATCATCTACATGGAATTATATTAATAAAATATGGAATGCATCAAGATTTGTATTAATGAATATTGAAGATTTAAAAGAAATTAATTTAGATAATTTAAATAATGAAGATAAATGGATTTTATCTAAATATAATAAATTAGTTAAATCTGTAACTAAACATATGGATAAATATGAATTTAATCTTGCAGGTGCTGAAATATATGATTTTGCATGGAATATATTCTGTGATTACTATATAGAAATGGCTAAATTTAGTATTGATAGTATCTCTACTAAATCAACACTATGTACAGTACTTACAGGAATACTTAAATTATTACATCCATTTATGCCATTTGTAACTGAAGAAATATATAGTATGTTACCAGTTAAAGATGCAGAAAGTATTATGATATCAAGTTATCCTAAATATAATAAAAAACAAGTATTTGAGGATGATGAAGTATTAGTAGATGACTTAGTAGATTTTATTAAGAAATTTAGAAATACTAAAGCAGAAAATAATATTACTAAAGAATTTAAAATTAATTTAAATAATAAAAATGAATTAGTAATTAATATGTTAAAATTAAAAGATAATTTAACTGATGATAAATTAGATATAAATAGTTATAAAGTAGCATCTAATAATATAAGTGCTATTATATACTTTGAAAAGAAAATGACTGAAGAAGATATTAAGTTATTAGAACGTCAAATAGAATCATTAAGAAATTCTATTGAACGAAGAAAAAAATTATTAGCTAATGAGGGATATGTAAATAAAGCTCCTAAAGAATTAGTTGAAAAAGAAAGAGAAACATTAGCTAATGAAGAAAAACAATTAGCAGAATTAACTAAATAAAAGTCCTTTTTAGGACTTTTTTTATATAATATGTTATAATTAATTTGGTGATATTATGAAAGTATTATTATATACTGAAGGTTATGAAACAATAAAAAAATCTGGACTAGGAAAAGCGATAGAACACCAAAGAAGAGCACTCGAAGATAATAATATAGAGTATACAACAAATTTAAAAGATGATTATGATATATTGCATATTAATTTTTATGGACCTAAATCTTATTTTTATGCTAAAAAAATGAGAAAGAAAGGTAAAAAAATAGTTTATCATGCTCATTCAACTGAAGAAGATTTTAGAAATTCTTTTAAATTAAGTAATTTAGTAGCACCTCTATTTAAAAAATGGTTATGTAAATGTTATAAGTTAGGTGATCAAATTATTACTCCTACAGAATATTCTAAAAGATTATTAGAAAATTATAATTTAGGTAGACCAATTAAAGCAATAAGTAATGGTGTAGATACATATAAGTTTGAACGTAGTATAGAAAAAGGGAAAATATTTAGAGATACATATGGATATACTGATAATGATAAAGTAATAGTAGGTATAGGTCTATATATAGAAAGAAAAGGTATATTAGATTTTGTAGAACTTGCTAAAAGATTACCTCAATATAAGTTTATATGGTTTGGATATTCTCCATTATGGGCATCACCAAGAAAAATTAAAAAAGCAGTTAATACTAAGTTGGATAACTTATGTTTTGCAGGTTATGTAGAACAATCTATGATAGCTAATGCTTTATCAGGTGCTGATTTATATTTATTTCCAACATTAGAAGAAACAGAAGGTATACCTATTATTGAAGCTTTAACATCTAGAATACCTACATTAATTAGAGATATACCTGTATTTGAAGAATATAAAGATAATATACATGTATATAAAGCTAAAGATGTAAATGATTTTGAAGTAAAAATAAAAGATATATTAGAAGGAAAATTACCTAATATAACAGAAGAAGGATATAAATTAGCTAAAAGTAAAGATGTTAAGATTGTAGGAAAAGAATTAATTAATACATATGAAGAAACACTTAAATTGGAGAGAAAAAATGAAAAAGGAAACTAATTATTTATATTTACGAAATTTAGGATTAATTCTTGCTACAATCGCACTATTTATTGGATTTTTATTATCTAATAAAAATTTTACTACATTAGATAAAATAAGTAGAGAAAAAGAATATACTAAATCATATGATAAATATAATACTAGTATAAAAATATATAGTAATTCAAAAAGTAAAGCTGAAAAAGCATTTAAGGAAATAGATAAAATATATGAAGAATATTTTAATTTGAGTAATAGATATAACAAAGATAATGAATTATATAAATTAAATAATCATGAATATAAAGAGGATGCTATTAAAATAAATAGTAAATTATATGATATGATTAAGTATGGAATTACTTTATATGATAAAAGTAATGGTACAATTAATATTAATAATGGTAAAATTCAAGATATATGGGATAGTGCTATAAAAAATAAAAAAGTACCAGAGGAAAAAGAATTAGAAAATATTGATATTGATATTAAAAATATAGAATTATTAGAAAAAAATAAAATAAAAAATAATAGTAATATGAATATAAACCTAGATAGTTTTAAATATGATTATATTAATGATAAAGTAATAAATTATTTAAAAAAGAATAATATTAAATCATTTATTATATATAGTGGTAATAACATTTATACTGGAGAATATTATCAAGGTATGGGTAACTATGTAGTAGATTTAAAAAATCCTGATAAAGATAATAATTCAACTTTTACATTAGTAAAATTATCTAATAAAAAATTATCAAGTACTGGATTATATGAAAATTATTTTGAAAAAGATAATAAAGTATATAATCATATATTAAATGATACTACTAAACATCCTGTAAATAATATGATAGGTGTATCAGTAATTTGCTCATTAGATTGTAATTGCCAAGCAGAAAGTAGAAAACTATTTAATCTATCTATTAATGAAGGTAGAAAATATGTAGATAGTAATGAAAATTTAGAAGCAGTATGGATATTTAAAGATGATGGTAAATTATCATCATTATCATCAACTCATTTTTATGATTAAAAAATTGAAATTTTTTTCAATTTTTTTTGTTGATAAAAATTCTGAATAATGATATTATATATAATGTATAGTATAGTAGGATGGAGTACTGTTTAATATGGCAAAAAAGATTGTTATTGTTGACGTAGAAGAAACTTTAGAAGATAAAGTTAAGAAATATAGAGCAAAATTTCATATTATGACATTTGTATCATTATTTTTAATTTTAGGTTTTATAATTTGTGAAACAAAATCTACTGAAAAATTATTTCAAGAGATGAATAAAAATAATAATAATTATGATGAAGTTCTTGATGAATCAGATTATTCTTTAATAGAAACAGATTTTATTTCTAATACTCAAGAAAAAAATAATGCGACAAGTAAAGTAAAAAGTAATACAACAAGTAATAAAATAGTTACTAAAAAAATGAATGATGTAGTATCAACTATTAAATCTAATATAAATGTTGAAAAAATAGTTAATCCTACAAAGAAAAATACTATATCTAAAACTATAAATAAAACTAATAATATAGATAATGCTATTTCTGATAAAGTAAGTAATCAAGTGATTGAAAATACATTTGAAAATGATAGTTGGGATACTATTGTACTTAATGTAAAAAGTGGTAAGGCATCTAATTATAAAATAGGTGATACTAAAAAGATAGAATTAAATATTGATGGTGAAGTTAAGCAATATTCTTTAATTATATCTAATAATAGTATTAAAGAAGGATGTAATGAAGCAAGTCAAACTAATTGTGGATTTGTATTAGAATTTAAAGATGTATTATATGTAAATAATGATGAAAAAAGTGATTGGGAAAATAGTAGTGTAAGAAAATATTTAAATGAATCATTATATGAGTTATTACCATCTACAATAAAAGATAATATACTTGAAACTAAAATAGTATTAAATGATACTATAGTATCAAGTGATAAGATATATTTATCTAATATAGAAGAAGTATTAACTAATAATGGAAAAACAGGTGTAAAACCAATATTCAGAATAGGCTAAAAAAAGACAATTTATATTGTCTTTTTTAACGTTTATTTGGTATAATTATTTTATGTCAAAGTGGTGATAGTATGTATTTAAAGAAAATTATAACTCAAGGATTTAAGTCATTTGCTGATAATATGGTTATTGAACTTAATCAAAACATTGCAGGTATAGTAGGACCTAATGGTAGTGGTAAAAGTAATGTAGTAGATGCTATTAGATGGGTATTAGGAGAACAATCAGTTAAATCATTACGTGGTGATGATGCAATGGTTGATATTATATTTGCAGGTTCTAAAAGTCGTAAACCAATGTCTGTTGCAAGTGTTACATTAATATTTGATAACAAAGATCATTATTTAAGTGAACAAGATGATGAAGTAGCACTTAAAAGAAGATTATATAAAGATGGTACTAATGAATACTTTATAAATAATGAAAAGGTAAGACTTAAAGATTTAACATCACTTATACTAGATAGTGGTATAGGTAAAGAATCATTTAATATTATTGGACAAGGACAAATAGATAGTATTATTAGTGAAAAAGCAACTGATAGAAGAGTTATGTTTGAAGAAGCAGCAGGAGTATTAAAATATAAAAAGCGTAAAGAAGAAGCTATACGTAAGTTAGAAAAAACACATGCTAATATGGAACGTGTTAATGATATTATAAAAGAATTAGAAACACAAGTAGAACCATTAAGAGAGCAAAAAGAAAAAGCATTAAAATATTTTGCTATGCAAGATGAATTAAAAGATTTAGACATATCATATATAACTAATGATATAAAAAATATTAATGAAAAATATACTGCTAACAAAGAAAAAATAGAAGTATTAAAACAAGAAATAACTGATATAGCACTTTCTTCAAATAAATCAGAAATAAAAATAGAAGAATATAAAACTAGTATAAATAAATTAACTAGTGAAATAGAACATAAACAACAAGAATTAATAGATTTATCTACTAAAGTTGAAAAAATAAATAGTCAAAAAGAAATAATTATTGAAAGAAAAAAATATGAAGTTGATAATGTTAAATTACATAATCAAGTATTAGAATTAAAAGAGCAACAATTAAAAATATCTAATGATATAGAAAGTATTAAATTAGATATAGAAAATACTAAGAATAGATTTAATGAATTAAATGCAAGTAAATTACAATTAGATAAAGAAATAAAAGATATTAGTAATTTACGTGGTAAAAAAGAATTAGAATTAACTAAAGAATTAAGAAATCAAAATACATTAAATAATAGAGCAAATAGTTTAAGAGAAAGTATAAGTAATAGTAATACACTACCATCTTCAGTTAGAAATATATTAAATAATCCTAAATTAAAAGGAATACATAATAATATAGGTAATATAATTGAAGTAGAAGAAAAGTATTCTAAAGCTATAACTACTACTTTAGGTGCTAATATAAATAATATAATAGTAGATAATGAGATATGTGCTAAAGAAGCTATTAATTATTTAAAGCAAAATAATTTAGGTAGAGCAACATTCTTTCCACTTAATATTATTAAAGCTAAAAATATAGATAGTGATACATTAAGTACTATTAAAAAAGAATCAGGCTATGTTGATGTAGCATCTAATTTAGTAGAAAATAATTCTATATATGACAATATAATAGATAATCAATTAGGTAATGTTATAGTAATAGATAATCTAGATAACGCTAATAGAATAAGTAAATTAATTAACTATAGATATAGAATAGTTACATTAGATGGAGAATTATTACATGTAGGTGGTTCACTTACAGGTGGTAATATTGTACAAAAAAATGTAATTACTGAAAAATATGAATTAGAAAAGACTTTATCTAATTTAAAAACCATAGAAAAAAATATTAGTAACTTAGAAAATAATTTAAATGAATTAGATTATAAATTAAAATCTATTGAAGATAAACAATATTTAGTTAATAAAGATATGTTATTAGTTAAAGAAGAAATCAATAATAAAACTAATAATATGAATGATTTAGTTAATAAATTAGATAGTATTACATCTAATATAAATGGTACATTAAATATTATTAATGATACTTTATCAGATGAAGAAGATAAAATACTAGAAGAATATTATAAAGCTATTAATGATAAGAATGAACTTTCTAATACTATTAATAATTTAAAAAATAAGTTAGCAAGTTTAACTAATGAATTAGATGAATATGAATATTCAACTAGAAAAGATAATAGTTTATATAATCAAAAGAATCAAGAATTAAAAGATCTAGAAATAGAAGTAAATAGAAGTGATGTTAAATTAGATAATTTACTTAAAACATTAAGCGAAGAATATAATATGACATATGAATATGCTTCTAGTCATTATAAATTAGATATGGATGTTAATTTAGTTAAAACTAAGATAGGTACATTGAAGCATCAAATGAAAGCATTAGAACCTATAAATGCTACAGCACCAGAAGAATATGATAAAGTAAGTGTTAGATATGAATTTTTAATGAATCAACAAGGTGATCTTGAAAAAGCAGAAAATACATTACTTGAAATAATTAAAGAAATGGATGAAGTAATGGAAACTAACTTCATGAAAACATTTAAAGTAATTAATGATAACTTTGCTACTACTTTTAAAGAATTATTTAGAGGTGGACATGCTACATTAAAATTAACAGATCCATCAAATATATTAGAAACTGGTATAGAAATAGAAGCTTGTCCTCCAGGTAAAAGTTTAAAAAGTATTTCACTTTTATCAGGTGGAGAGAAAACATTTACTGCTATAAGTTTATTATTTGCAATACTTAAATCTAGACCAGTACCATTCTGTGTATTAGATGAAGTAGAAGCAGCACTTGATGAAGCAAATGTAGATTCATTTGGACAATATTTACAAGGATTAAAAGATAAAACACAATTTATAATAATTACACATAAAAAGAAAACTATGGAATATGCAGATATATTATATGGTATAACTATGCAAGAATCTGGTGTAAGTAAATTAGTAAGTGTTAGATTAGAAGAAATAAAGTAGGTGACATATGAAAAAGAAATATATAATAACTAGTATTGTATTATTAATATGTAGTATAGTATTTACAATATTATTAACTAAAGTAGATGTAAAAAGTGTTGGTGTAGATAGAGAAGTAGGTTTTTCAACTTTAAATAATAAATTAACTTTTAGTTATAATGAAACAATATATAAAGTAACTGAAGTATTAGGTTATGTAGCACTTTTAATACCTGTGGTATATGCTGGTATTGGTTTATTACAATTAATTAAAAGAAAAAGTATAAAGAAAATTGATAAAGAATTATTCATTTTAGCTGGTTTTTACGCTATAGTATTACTTACATATATATTCTTTGAAAAAGTAGTAATTAATTATAGACCAGTAATGTTAGATGGAGAATTTGAAGCATCATATCCATCAAGTCATACATTAATGAGTTTATTCTTTGGAATAAGTGCTATCATATTAAATAAAAAATTATTTAAAGATAAAACTAAATTAATTAATATTGGATTATTAATACTTAGTTTAAGTATAGTAATAGGTAGATATATATCAGGAGTACATTGGTTTACTGATATAGTAGGTTCTATTTTTATAGCATCTACACTCTTAACAGCATTCGCTTCATTTATATCAAATAAGCAAGAATAATATTCTTGCTTTTTTTATGAATTATTTAGTATAATATTCTCGTTGTTATTTAGAAAAAGAGTGGTTGTAGTGTATAACAAATATTTACTAATTAGAGATTTAAGAGATAAATTAGTATTAAAAAGTAAAAATGGTAAAATAAAAATATATAGTAATCTTGCTAAAATATTAGATAAAAAATTAAATAAGAAATTTAAATATACAAAAATAAAATTACCATCTAATTATGACTTAAAACATATTATGGATAGTAATCCTCAATTTGAATTATTAAAAGATAGAGAAGTAAGATGTGCTACTAGAAATAGTTTTTATATTAGTGATATAGATGAAAAAATAAATAAAGCAAGTATAAGTTTTAGAAAACATAAAATAATTAGTAGAATGGTAGATAATAATATAATAAGAAATTCTTTTTTTACAGGTATGAATGTAGGTTCAATTATATTATCTTATTTAATAGATGGTACGTTAGAACCAATTTATTTAAATAGTTCTTTATTACTTAGTTTACCAATTACAACTTATTGTTCTTTAGAAAGTAAACATAATTGTGATTTTATAGATAATATTGATAAATATGAAATAATAAATAAAATGGAAGATATATATCAAAAAGTAATAAACGAATTTTGTTTATTTATATATCAATTAAAGATTAAAAATCCATTAGATATAATGTTTGTATATGATGCTACTATATCAAGATTATGTTTATTAGTAAAAGATTTACCTAATGATGAATATAGAGAAGCAGTAGAACATATAGAAAATGAAATTAATAGAGGATTAGACTCTTATACTACTAGAACTTTAGGATATAATGTTTTATTAGGATATGGAGTATGTAGAAATCAAGCTACTATATTTAAAGATATATGTACTAGATTAAATATGAAATCTTCTGTATGTTCTTTAATGTATAATGGTAATGAAGATTATGAATATCATAGTATTACATTAGTAGAAAAGAAAGGTAAGAAATATTTATTAGATCCTGAAAATTTAGCAAACTATAAAATAGTAGGTAATAAATTAATATCTGAAGAAGATAATATAGTTTTAAGTAAAATTACTGATTATAAAACTAAAAGAAGTGCTAAAAAACTAGGATTTAATGTTTTAGATATCAAAATTAATGAAGTAGAATATATGTCCAATATAAGCAAATTATATCAATCTTTAATGGATGATGTAATGATTAAACGTATTTGTAAATTTAATAATTATATGGATAAACATTATATAGAATTTAATGAGTTATTTCATCAATTACTAGAATTAGATAATAATAAGATAAAGACACTATAAACAAAAGTGTCTTTTATGTTATAATGTATAAAGGTGATACAATGAATTATTTATTATATGGAGAAGAAGAATATTTAATAAAAGAAGAAGTAAAAAAAATAATTAAAAAGACAAAAGTAGATGATATGGGAATAAGTAATTATGACTTAGAAATAGATAATATTAAAGATATAATTGAAGATTGTCAAACTGTATCACTATTTAATCCAGTAAAAGTAATTGTAGTAAATAATTGTAATTATTTTAATAGAATAAAATGTAATGAAGAAGATATTAATTTATTATTAGAATATTTATCTAATAGTAATCCTGATACTACATTAATATTAATTAATCATAATTCTACTATAGATAGTACTAAAAAAATTAGTAAGAAAATAAAAGAAGTAGGAACTATATCTGAATTTAATAAAGCTAATCCTACTACATTAGTAAAGAAAATGTTTGATGGATATAAAATAAGTAGTAGTACTATAGAATTGCTTATTAAAAGAGTAGGGGAAGATATAGAATTATTAGCTAGTGAAGTAAATAAATTAAAAATATATAAAATAGATGAAAAAGAAATAAATGATAATGATATTATTAATTGTTCTATATTTAATATAGATACAGATATATTTAAATTTATAGATAATATAATCAATAAAAATAAAGAAGAAGCATTAATTACATATCATGAAATGTTAAAAAATAATGAAGAGCCAATTAAGGTAATAGCACTTTTAGCTAGTAAATTTAGACTTATGTATCAAGCTACTAAATTAGATAGAAAAGGTATGAATTCTAATGATATATCTGCTTTACTTGGTGTTCATTCATATCCTGTAAAATTAGCTATTAAAGCAGGTAGTAAATATCCTGAAAAATTATTATTAAGTTATCTTAAATCTTTAGCCGATTTAGACCAAGATATAAAAACTGGAAAAGTTAATCCAGAACTTGGAGTAGAATTATTTATATTGAAAGTATAACATGTAATATTACATGTTTTATTTTTTTATAAAATATGATAAACTATTTATCTAAATGAGGGGTGTATTATGGAAATAAAAAATATAAAGGTTAATGAATATTATTTTCATTCTATTATTCATGGAGCACAAAATACATTAAAAACATTAGATGGTATTTTTTCATCAGGTAGTATTTCATCTCCTAAGTATAGAAATATAAATAAAAGATTTGGATGTAATTCATTAGATGAGGTATGTTTATCTAGTCAAAGAAAAGTAAGTAATGTTAATTTATATAAATCTTGTTTTGATTTATATTTAAATGAATTAGTAACTTTAATAATTGATAAAAGTATTAAAAAGAATGCTAGAATATATCAGCCTAAATTAGTACCTACTGATGAAATATTTTTAATGTTTAATACTGAAGGATATACTAATTTATACGATGAATATAGAACTAAAGATATAATTACTACAGATTATATTAAAGGTATTAGTATTCCATATGAAGCTTTAGCAACTGATCCATTTTTATTTGTTAAATTATTAGATGAAACTACTTTAATGAATACATATAATGGATTAATAGATTATAGTGAAGTAGCACGTATGAGAAAAGATTTAACAAATGAATCAGAAAAAAAGAAAAGATGCGAATATTTAGATAGTTATATAGATAAAATACAAAAAGTAATGAAGAATAATGATATAGATTTACCTATATATGAATATAATAATAAACAATTTAAGTTAAGGTGATAATATGTTATACATAAATAATTTAAATAAAAATATATTAAAAAAAGATATTAGTTTCGTAATATGTGATTTTGATAGAACTATAACTACATTTGATTCTAATACTTGTTGGAATTTTATAAGTAAAAGTGGAATGGTAGATAAACAATTTGATAGAGAATGTGATGCTACATTTGAATATTATAGACCAATAGAATTAGATCCTACTATAGCATTTAATGAAAAGTCTAAATATATGGAACAATGGACATTAGATGTACTTAAAATATTTGATAGATATGGAATTAATAAAGAGATATTTTATAATATTTTAAAGCATGATAGAGGAATAAAATTAAGAAAAAATTTTAGCGATTTTATAAAATTAACTAATAAAAAGAATATAAATTTTTATATAGTTAGTGCTGGAATATATGATGTAATAGAATATACATTACAAAAGAATAATATATTATTACCTAATGTTAAAATATTATCTAATAAATTTAATTTTACTGATAATGGAGTTAATGGTATAGATGGTATTGTATTACATAGTTGTAATAAAGATATTATAGATATTCCAATTAAAGATAATGAATATGGATTATTATTTGGAGATCAAATAGAAGATATAAAAGTAGGTAATAGATTTGATACATATAATATAGGTTTTTGTGGTAAAGAAGAATTAATACCTACATTTATGAAAAACTATGATATGACACTTACTGATGATACTTCTTTTGATTTAGTAAGTAAAATATTAATAAAAAAATAAAGCTTATATAAGCTTTATTTTCTTTTACATTCAGCACCTAATGATACATATTGTTTTTCCATGCTGTCAATTGTTAAATTAGTATCTGCTTTTTCTTCATTATCTTCATAGAACTTTTTAATATCAAATTCAGTATAGTCTATTTCAACTGTAGAAATAACTTTATTTTTTTCTTTTTCTATATTATAATCATATCCATTATATTGTACAGCAGCACTATGATTTTGTGTTAAATAATCTTCAAATTCTTTTAATTTATCTTCATCATATGATTGAATTATTTCTTTTGAGATAACTTTAGTTACTTTATTATTGCTATCTGCAAATACAACATATTTAGAACCTAATACATAATTTAAATTAGTATAATCGTAATCAGTAGTACATACTAATTTAGCACCTTCTTCATTTATTTTTATACTTTTAGATAAATTTGTATCTAATTCTTTTTTAGTTTGTTCACCACAACCTGTAAGTAATATACAAGTAGTAAGCATTACTATACTAAGTATTTTTTTCATCTATTCATCACCTATACATAATTATAACATAAAAAATATATTTATAAATATTTTCTTTTTTATTGACTAAATAATATCTTCAAAGTATAATTAAGTAGTCTATAAATTAGAATATTAATCATATATATGTATAAGGAGGAATTATGTTAAGATTACTTAAAAGATTAGGCATTAAAGAATATATTTATATATTTATTTCTATAATATTAATCGGATTACAAGTATTTTTGGAATTAAGAATACCTGATTATATGACAAAAATTACTGAACTAGTTCAAACTAGTGGAAGTAATATGGGAGATATATTATTACAAGGTTTTTATATGATACTATGTGCTTTTGCATCATTAGTAAGTGCTGTTATAGTTACATATTTAACTGCTAATGTATCTGCTATATTCTCAAGAAAAATAAGAAGAGAAATATTTAATAAAGTAGAAGATTATGGTATGGAACAAATTAAGAAGTTTTCTACTAGTAGTTTAATTACTAGAACTACTAATGATGTTACTCAAATAGAAATGTTTTTAGCTATGGGTATGCAAATGTTATTTAGAGCACCTATAACAGCTATATGGGCAGTATCTAAAATATTAAATAAGAGTGCTGAATGGTCAGTTATTACAGCACTTGGAGTTGCAGTACTTCTTACTGCAGTTATTACTTTAATGGTATTAGTGGTACCTAAATTTAAAGTAATACAAAAATTAGTAGATAGAATGAATGATGTTACAAGAGAAAATCTTACAGGTATAAGAGTTGTACGAGCATTTAATGCAGAAAAATTTGAAGAAGATAGATTTGAAGATGTAAATAAAGAACTTACAGGCATTCAACTATTTACTCAAAGAATGTTTGGATTACTTAATCCTGTAATGAATATAGTAATGCATTTTTTAACATTAGGAATATACTTCTTAGGTGCTATTACTATTAGTAATGCTATGATGTCAGATAAGATAACTTTATTTAGTAATATGGTTGTATTCTCTAGTTATTCAATGCAAGTTATTATTTCATTCTTGTTCTTAACAGTAATATTTATGATACTACCAATAGCTAGTGTATCTGCTAAACGTATTAATGAAGTATTAGAAACAGAAACAACTATTGAAGACGGTAATAAAACTGAAGGGGTAAAAGGATTAAAGGGCGTAGTAGAATTTAATGGAGTATCTTTTAAATATCCAGATGCAGAAGAATATTTATTGAGTGATATAACTTTTAAAGCTAATAAAGGAGAAGTAGTTGCTTTTATAGGTTCAACAGGTAGTGGTAAATCTACTTTAATAAATTTAATTCCTAGATTTTATGATGTAACAGATGGAGAAATATTAGTAGATGGAGTTAATGTAAAAAATTATAAATTAAATGTTTTACATGATAAGATTGGATATGTATCACAAAAAGCATTTATGTTTGATGGTACAGTATTAAGTAATGTATCATACGGAGAAAAAGAAGTAGATTTAGATAAAGTAAAAGAAAGTATAAGAATAGCACAAGCTACTGATTTTGTAGAAAAAATGGATAATGGATATGAATCACATATAGCTAGAGGTGGTACTAATGTATCTGGAGGTCAAAAACAAAGACTTTCTATAGCACGTGCTATTGCAAAAGACCCTGAAATATATATATTCGATGATTCATTTAGTGCATTAGATTATAAAACAGATTCTAATTTAAGAAAAGAATTAAAAAATAATGCTAAAGATGCTACTATGCTTATAGTAGCACAAAGAATAGGGACAATATTAAATGCTGATAAGATAATAGTACTTGATAAGGGTAAATGTGTAGGAATGGGTACACATAAAGAATTACTTAATAATTGTGAAGTATATAAAGAAATTGCTTATTCACAACTTTCAAAGGAGGAATTAGAAAATGCATAGAGGTAGACCTGGAAGTACTCCTGAGAAATCAAAAGACTTTAAAAAAGCAATGATTACCCTTATTAAAAGAATAAATAAATGGTATATATATTTATTAATTATATTATCTACATTATTAGCTATAGTTAGTGCTATGCTATCATTGTTAGCGCCAAATAAATTAAGAGATATAACAAATGAAATAACTAAAGGTTTAACACCTAGAATTAATGAAACAACAATTACTGAAGTAATGAGAGATCCTAATATAATAGAAAGTGATAAAGCTACATTTAATATTATATTAGAAGAAGCTAAAACTATTGACCCTAAATCTAGTGAAGGACAAAAAGAATATTTAGTAAAATTAGATTCATTACCAAAACCTGTATATGATAAAATTAAACCTAAAATGAATTTAGAATTAATTAAAACTATTGCACTAGGTTTATCTATACTATATATAGTAAGTGCTATACTAGGATATATACAAGCATTTATTATGGCAACTGTATCAAATGATTTTGCTAAAAATTTAAGAACAGATATTAGTAAAAAAATAAATAGATTACCTTTAAAATATTTTGATAATCATGAAACTGGAGATATATTATCTCGTGTTACTAATGATATTGATACAATGGCACAAAGTATGAATCAATCACTTTCTTCATTAGTTACTAATGGTACATTATTTATAGGCTCAATTATTATGATGTTTATTACAAATTGGATTATGGCCCTAACAGCAATCTTAGCATCATTATTTGGATTTATATTTATGGGAGTAATATTATCTAAATCACAAAAATATTTTACTAGAAGACAAGAAGAATTAGGTAAATTAAATGCCCATATAGAAGAAATATATTCTGGACATAATGTAGTTAAAGCATATAATGGAGAAGAAAAAGCTATTAAAGAATTTGATACTTTAAATGATAATTTATATGATTGTAATAGAAAGAGTCAATTCTTATCTGGATTAATGCCTCCATTTATGGGATTTATTGGAAACTTTGGTTATGTAGCTGTATGTGTAGTAGGAGCATTACTTGTTAAAAATAATACTATTAGTTTTGGTGTAATAGTAGCATTTATGATATATATTAGAATGTTTACTAATCCACTATCTCAAATAGCACAAGCTATGACAAGTTTACAATCTACAGCAGCAGCATCAGAACGTGTATTTGAATTTTTAGATGAGGAAGAAATGTCTAGTGAAGAAGATATTAAAACAGTATTACCAAATGAAAAAGCAAAAGGTAAGATTGAGTTTAGACATGTTAAGTTTGGATATAATTCTGATAAAGAAATAATAAAAGATTTTAATGTAAAAGTTAATCCAGGAGAAAAAATAGCTATAGTAGGACCTACAGGAGCAGGTAAAACTACTATGGTTAACTTACTTATGAAGTTTTATGAAATAACTGATGGTGAAATATTAATAGATGATATACCTATAAGTAGTTTATCTAGAAGTAATTTACATGATTTATTTGTAATGGTATTACAAGATACTTGGTTATTTGATGGAACTATAGGGGAAAATTTAAGATTTAATAAAGAAAATGTATCTGATGAAGTATTAATGGATGCATGTGAAAAAGTAGGTATTGATCACTTGATAAAAACTCTTCCAGGAGGATTAAATGCTAAAATAAGTGATAATGATTCTATAAGTCATGGACAAAAGCAATTACTTACTATAGCACGTGGTTTAATAGAAAATGGACCATTCTTAATACTTGATGAAGCTACATCAAATGTAGATACTCGTACTGAAGAATTAGTTCAAAAAGCAATGGATAAGTTAACTGTAGGTAAAACTTCATTTATAATAGCACATAGATTATCTACAATAAGAAATGCAGATTTAATACTTGTAATGAATGAAGGAAATATAGTTGAACAAGGTAAACATGATGAATTAATGGCTCAAGGTGGAGTTTATGCATCATTATATAATTCTCAATTTGAAAAATAGATATTAATTTATCTATTTTTTCTTTTGTGTTATAATTTTTTTAAGGGGAAAAATATGAAAAAACGTTTAACATGGAATGAATGGTATTTTTTAGCGCTTAATTCTGGATATCCATTTAATGAAAGAAAGAAAACTAATAAATTAAATTATAATAGAAATATGTCAAAAATTGGTGCATGGATATCTAGACAAAGAAGTGCGTATTTTAATAACGAATTAAATTCTAATCAAATAAAGCTATTAGAGAAAGCTGGTATAGATTGGAATTTAGGTATAAGATTTAATAATCAAGTTACATGGGATAATGCTTATTTATTAGCACTAGTATACTATAAAGAAAATGGTAATTTATTAATACCACCTAACTATATAGTTGATGGATATAATTTAGGAAGTTGGATAATAAGACAGAGAGTAGCATACAAAGGATATTATCTAAAAAAAGAATATATAGATAGATTAAATAGTATTAGAATGATATGGGATAAAAAAGAAAATATTAATATGCTTAAAATTATATGTAATAAATATCAGATAAATTTTGAAAATAATTTACCTAATATTAATTATTTGCCATATGCTTTATTTGAACATATTATCAATGATTGTATAGACAATAATATTGCTTATATAGATAGTAATGGAAAAATAATTGATAAATTTTATATAGATGATATAGATATATCTTTTGATAATAAATCTAAGACTTTGATAAAATAGACTATTTATATAGTCTTTTTTATTTAAAAATATATTATTTTATGGTAAAATTAATTTAATAGAGTGATTTATATGACAGAGAGATTAGAATTATTAGTTAAAGATAAAATAAATGATATAAAGAATATACATGTACTTATATTAGGACTTGGTGGAGTAGGGGGATATGCCTGCGAGAGTATAGTAAGATGTGGTATTAAAGAAATAACTATTATAGATGCTGATAAAATAGATTTATCTAATTTAAATAGACAAATAATAGCAACACATAATACTATAGGTATGTATAAAACTGATGCTTTTGAAGAAAGAATTAAAAGTATTAATCCAGATATAGTAGTAAATAAAATAACTAATTATATTACTCCAGAAAATATAGAAAGTATATTTACAAAAGATATAGATTATGTAGTAGATTGTTGTGATTCTATTAAAACTAAAGAATCACTTATTACATATTGTGTAAACAATAATATTAAATTAATTAGCAGTATGGGTACTGGTAATAAATTACATCCTGAAAGATTAAAAATAATGAAATTAAAAGATACTAGTTATGATCCTATTGCTAAAAGATTACGTAAGTATGTTAAAGATAATAAAATAAATAAAGATATATATGTAATATGTAGTGATGAAGAAAAAGTTACAGAAGTTACTGGAAGTATTCCTTCTAATTCATTTGTTCCAGCAACTGCAGGATTATTATGTACTAGTTTTATTATTAATGATATAATGAAGTAGGTGAATAATGAAAAATATATTAGAAGATATACATTTATTTAAGGGAAATGTTCTATGTATTTGTGTAGAAGATGGTAGAATTCTTTCTAGAATTAAAAAAAATAATGAAGTAGCATTACATGAATTAGAAAGATTTAAAAAAGGAAAAATATTTTCAAAATATAAAAGAATAAGTAATAAAAAAGGTAAATCAGTAAGAATAAAAAAATTTAGAAAATTATTTAAAAAGAAATCTGTTGAATATATAATTATTGATTTAAATAATGTATATGATTATTACAAATATATTGCAAGTAATTCAATATATATATGTAAGAAGAAAATATATATATATGGTAATTCTGATTTTGTTACTGCAAATGGGGTTGCTAAAAAATTTTTAAGATATACTAAAAATGTAAAAACAGTACAAAATGGTACTGAATATATAGTTATAGTAAATTGTGATAATACCAAGTTTAATTGGTTTAAAGAAAAATTTTATGTAATTATAGATACATTCCATAATTTAGGAGATATGATATCTTATATATTAACAAGTTAGGGTGATATTATGAAAATATTAATTAGTGATATTGATTGCACTATGAATAGAAATGAAAATGTAGAATTGTTTAGTGCTATAAACAATTTTGTTAAAAAAGGTAATATGTTTATTATTGCTACAGATAAAGCAATTAATTATGTAGCAGATGTTCTATCACTTTCAGATCTTAATGTAGAATATTATTTGTGCAATGATGGAGCTGTAATATTTGATCGTTACTTTAATATATTATATAGAAAAGATTTAAATGAAACAGTTGTTAGACCTATAGTACATATATTAGAAGATGATGATAATATACTTGAAACTTTTGTTGATACATCTCATGGATTTGTTAAAGAATATAGAGGTACTGCTAATGGTATAGTATCTAGACCTTTAGATAAAATACAAGCTGAAATTACTTTAAATAACATATGTATGAAATATCCAGAAGTAAATGGTTATGTAAATGATAATTGGTTAAATATATATGATAAATCAGTAAATAAATATAATTCATTAAAATATTTAATTAATAATTATAGATTAAGTGACTATGAAGTATATTCATTAGGTTCTAGTATTGGTGATTTAGAATTAATAAAAAATACTAATGGATATGTATTAGAAAATAGTTGTGAAGATTTAAAAATATATTCAAAAGGTGAATTTAAAAACTTAAAAGAATTTGTAGAATTTTTAGATAAAGATGAAGAAGAAACTATATATTTAGATATATAGTTTTTTTTGACAATATATTTATATAGTATATTGTATAAATATATTGGTGATAGTATGAAAAGATTTAGAACTAAAAATAAAATAAGAAGTAAAATATTATTTAAATATATAATTATATTAATATTTTTTTATATAATTATAAGATTATGTGTAAGTTTAATACTTAAAATACCTATTATTTATATGTTTGATAATTATAAAATTAAAAAATATAAAGATTATATTATTAATTATACAATTAATAAACCTAAGTATATGTTAAGTTATTACAAAGAAGAACCTGATACTATTATTAATACAATTGAATCATCATATATATATAATACTAAGCCTATTATATATATTTATAATACTCATCAAACAGAAAAATATGTAGGTGGTAAAACAGTATTAGATGCATCATTATTTTTTAAAGAAGAATTAAAAAAATATAATATAGATACTATAGTTGAAAAAAGAAATATACCAAATTTTTTACATAAAAATAATATTCCATTTGATAGAAGTTATTATGGTGTATCATTACTTATTACTGATGTGATAAAGAAAAATAATTTTAGTTTGATAATAGATTTGCATAGAGATGCTACTAGTAAAGAAGCTAGTACTACTACTATAAATAATAAAAAATATGCTAAAGTATTATTTGTTGTAGGTAAGAATAATAAAACATATTATAAATATAATCATGATTTAGCAAATAAATTAAATAAACTAATATCTAGTAAATATAAAACATTAAGTAGGGGAGTATTAGTAAAAGATGGTACAGGAGAGAGTTGTAGATTTAATCAACATCTATCAAAGGATATGATCTTATTAGAAGTAGGAGCTGATAAAAATACTTATGAAGAAGTAAAAAATACGTTAACTCTTTTAGCACCTATTTTAGGAGAATATTTATATGAATAAAGAAAAATTATTTAAATCAATATTTACACTTTTACTTATAATATATTTATGTATATATTTTTCTTGTGTATCAGGATTATATGAATATAATAATTATAAAAAAGTAAGTCTTACTAACGAACAAATAGAAAAGTTTGAACAAGATATAAAAGAAGGTAAACCAATTAATATAGATAACTATATGGTAGAGGAAAAAGCAATGCATAATAATAAGCTTGGAAATGTAGGTAAAAAATTATCTTTTACTATAAGTGATACTATGAAAAAAGTTTTATCTACTTCATATGATTTTTTATCTAAATTTGTTGCATAACACTATTTAGATGTGCTAAAATGAACTTAGGAGGGTAGAGGTAATATGGAAAATGATATATTAAATATTGCTGTAAGTGGTGACGAAAAAAATAAAAATGAAATAGTATATAATAATGTAGTAGATGTTATGGATAAACTTAAAATGAGTAAAGATGAACAAGTTGAATATTTAAAAACAAAAATAACTACCTTAGAAACTGATTATCAAAATAATATGACAATATTATTCACAATATTCTTATCTTTAGCATTTATGTGTGTTGGTATTTATTTACTAATTACTAATGATTATATACTTGGTATATCATTTGTAATGATTGGTTTTGCTTTAACTGTTTATAAATTAATTAAAGCATTAATAAGAGACAGAAAAATTAGAAATAAAAAATTCATGGAATTAGAAAGTATAAGAAGCAGTTTAAATTCTATTTTAAAATAAAAATGAGATATTATATTCTCATTTTTTTCATTTTATGTTAAAATTATTTAGAGGTGTTTCAAATGGAAAAAATAACACGTAGTGAATTAAGAAAAAAGATAATGACAATTTTATATCAAATCAATGTATATAATGCTAATAAAATAGAATATAGAGTTGATGATGTAATTAATGAAGTTTTAGAAATTGATAATGATTTTGTTAAAGATGCAGTATATGGTGTTTTAACAAATATTAATAAAATAGATGAAAAAGCTAATCAATTTTTAAATAAATGGACTATAGATAGATTAGGAAATACTGATCAAGCTATATTACGTTTAGGCATATATGAATTACTTTATACTGATACTCCAGAGATAGTTGCTATTAATGAAGCTATTGATTTAGCTAAATTATATAGTGATGATGATGTAAGAAAAATGATTAATGGTGTATTAGATAAGGTATACCATGAAAAGGTGGATAATGAATAATAATCAAAGATATTTAACTATCTCTGTAATTAATAGATATCTAAAAGATCAATTTGATAGAAACGAACATTTAAGAACTGTATATCTTAAAGGTGAAATATCTAACTTTAAAGGTCATACTACAGGGCATTTATATTTTTCTCTTAAAGATGAAAATAGTAGAATAAATGCTATTATGTTTTCTAGTAATGCTAAAAAGTTAAACTTTGTTCCTAGTGATGGTAAGAAAGTATTAGTATCAGGTAGAATTAGTGTATATGAAGCAACTGGTTCATATCAAATATATGTAGATGATATGCAAGAAGATGGGGTAGGAAATTTATATTTGGCTTATGAAAAATTAAAAGCTGATCTTGAAAAAGAAGGATTATTTGATAAAAAATATAAGAAACCTTTACCTAAATATCCTAATACTATAGGTATTGTAACAGCACCTACAGGGGCTGCTATTAAAGATATATTATCTACTATAAGAAGAAGATATCCTATATGTAAAACTATATTGTTTCCTGCATTAGTGCAAGGAGAATATGCTAAAGAAGATATAGTAAAGAAAATTAATATGGCACAGGAATATGATTTGGATGTGCTTATTGTAGGACGTGGTGGAGGTTCTATAGAGGATTTATGGGCATTTAATGAAGAAATTGTAGCTAGAGCTATATTTGCTTCTAGAATACCTGTAATTAGTGCTGTAGGACATGAAATAGATTTTACAATAGCAGATTTTGTTGCAGATATGCGTGCCCCAACTCCTACAGGTGCTGCAGAAATGGCTGTACCTAATTTATCTGATTTAACTACATATTTAGAACAATTAAGTATACGTGGTAAAGAATCAATGAATAAAAGAATTAATTTTCAAAGATTATTGCTTGATTCATTAAAAAGTTCTTATGTAATTAAATCACCTATGGTAATGTATGAAAATAAAAAACAAAAGCTAGATTTATCTATTGATAAACTAAATAGTATTATGTTAAATAAAGTTAATACTTATAATCAAAAACTAGTATATTTAAAATCTAGTTATATACTAAAAAATCCTGAATCATTATACAAAGATAAAAAAAATAATTTAGGAGTATTATTAGAAAAATTAGAATTAGTTAGTCCTATTCATGTATTAAAGAGGGGTTATTCAGTTACTAAACAAGATAATAAAGTAATAACATCTATTAAAGATATTACTACTAATAAGCCTTTAATAGTTAAATTACAAGATGGAGAAGTAGAAACTGAAGTTAAAAACATAATCAGTGGGGGATAAGTATGTTGAAGAAAATAAAATCAAAAAAAAATTTATTGTTACAAATTAAAGAAAAAGAAAATTTTGTAACGCCTACTAAAGAGGGTACAAAAGAAGAACTAATAAATTTAAAAAATACAATTGATATTATGATTAAAATGTTAGATGATGATAATGTTAAACCATTTGATGAATATTATGCAAATTTATTAGAAAAAGGGCCTTATTGTGATACATTTAAGAAGACTTTGTTATGCGTTTTATATAATAAAGCAATGAACATATTAGAAAATCACAAAAAACATTTTACTACTGGTTTTGAACTATATTATGATAATCATTCCATAACTATATATGCCAAAGTAAAAGAAATATGTCTTCCTGTATTTTATTTAGATATATCTGAAGATAAACCTGAATTGACTTCTATAACATATGATTTTGATGTTATAAAATCAGATAAAGAAATTAATGATAATCAAATAATTGAGTATGGTAATCTTAAAGAAGAAAAAGAAAAATTATTAGAAGAAGAAAAAAATAAATTAGAAGAAATGATAAAAGATCCGCATAACCTTATCCCATTAACTGAAGGTGAAATAGTAAGTAATTTAAGTAAGTATGATAGAAGGGTATTAGATAATATAGGAAGTGCAATTGTAACACCTATTTTTATACAACAAAATAAAATTTCAGATATAAAAGAAGAAATAGATTGTATGAGAATGGTTTTAAATGAATGTGATAACCATAGAGATAAATATAATGATTTAATAGAATATTTTGAAAATGTAAATTTTGATGAATTTATTTTATTACAAAGTTATATTGAACAAGAATTTGGAATTTTTGCTAGTAAAATAACATATAGTCATTCTGAGTCAAATATATGGAATAAAAATATATTAAAAAGAGATATATATGATATAGGTGCTAAACAATATTCATTAAAATATATAAGAGAAATTGAAAAACCGAGTAAAGGAGTAAAATAATGGCTGCAAAAAAAGAAGTAAAATTTGAAGATAAAATAAAAGAACTAGAGACTATTATTAATGAATTAGAATCTGGTGAAATAGATTTAGAGTCATCAATTGAAAAATATACTAAGGCTATGGCTTTAGTTAAAGAATGTGATGAACAATTAAAAACTATTGAAGAAAAAGTTAATCAAATAGTTAATGAAAATAATGAGTTAGAAAATTTTGAAATTACTGAATAATTAAAAAATACTACTTTTCGTAAGTAGTATTTTTTACTTTTTTTATACAATTTATTGACAAATCTCTTGATAAGGTGTTATTATATTAATAGCATAATAGGAGGAGAATTAAGATGAAAAATATGAAAAAATTATTTGCATTTATTATTGCAGTTGCTTGTGCATTTACATCTATGATTACTGCTAAAGCTATTGATAGTACTGCTACATTTTCATATGAACATTACTTAGAAGCACAATACAAATATGAAACTGCAGGAACAACTGTAAAAAAGGCAAAATTCGCATCAGGAAGCGAAGTTTATGCATTATGCTTCAATCATGCTAAAGAAGCACCTGGGGTTAATACACCATTATATTTAGTAAATAGTTCAAAAGGAACATTTGTTGATACTTCTGTAAGTACAAAAGTTGTATTAACTGCAGGACAAATGGCAAGTTTAAAAAATAGAATGCCTGCATATGTTTATATTATAAACAATGGTATTCAACCAAATTCAGCATGGAATGACTCATTATTTACAGATATAGCTAATAGCCGTGGAGCATTTACTTTAAATGAAAAATACTATGCTACACAATTAGCATTATGGGGAGTATTATATAAAGATGATACTTCAAATGGAGTTAATATTGAAAGTTTAAATAGAACTCAAACAGGTACTGAATTAAACAATTCATTATTAAAAGTTAAAGAAGCTGCTATTCGTTTAAGAGATAAAGCATTAGCTAATAAAATAGCAGCACCAACTATTTCTATTAGTCAATCTAAAGCAATGTATCCAACTGCTAATAGAAAATATTTTAGAACTGATGATTATACAGTAAGTGGAAATGGATTTACAAAATATGTTGTTACATTAGAAAACGCACCTGCTGGAGCTGAAATAGTAAGTTTAAGTTCAAATTCTGTTGTTAAACAAGGATCTGAATTTTCAGCAGGACAAAAATTCTATATAAGAGTTCCTTATTCAAATGTTAAAAATGTAACTAGTGGTATTGTTCACGTAAATGCTGCTGGTGTTAAGAGAAATGTTGCTGTATATGCACCTCTTGATCAAACAAAACAAAATATAATTATTGATTTTGCTCAAGCTCAACCTGTAGCTGCTAAAGCATCATTTACTGCTAAAGAAGAAAAAGGTGGATTAAAAGTTACTAAAGTATATACAAATGCTGCAGGTGTAACTTCAAAATTAGCTGGTGTTAAATTACAAGTTTTAGATAAAACTAATAAAGTAATTGCTGAATGGACTACTGATGACAAAAATAATCCATATGTAATTAATAATTTAACAGTTGGTGAAACATATACAATACATGAAGTATCAGCACCTGATACAAAAGATTTCAAATATGTTAAGTCACCTGATCTTAAAGTTGTAATTGAACCAAATAAAATAATTGAAAAAACTGTAATTAATACAGGTACAACAGATGTAGTAATTAGAAAAACTGATGCTACAAATGGAAAAGAATTACCTGGAGCTAAATTAGAATTAAAAGATGCTACTGGTAAAATAGTTGATTCATGGACATCAACTGATACACCACATGTTGTTAAAAATAAAGATAGAGAAGATGGAAAATTAATTCCTGGTAAATATTGTTTAAAAGAAACTTTAGCACCAGAAGGATATCAAATGTCTTCTGAAGAAGTTTGCTTTATGGTAAATGATGATGGTGGAGTTGATGAACCTGTTGAAATGAAAAATCAACCAAAAACATCTGTTAAAATAAGTAAACAAGATATAACAACTAAAAAAGAACTTCCAGGAGCTAAATTAACTATTAAAGATTCTGAAGGAAATGTTGTTGATTCATGGACTTCTGGAACAAAACCACATTATGTATCATTACCAGATGGTGATTATACATTAATCGAGGTTACTGCTCCAAAAGGATATGGATTAAGTGAAGAAGTTATACCATTTAAAATTAAAGCTGGTGAAGCTGAAAAAACAATTGTTATGACTAATTCACCAATTCCAGTAACAGCTGATATGAATATTAAATTAATTGTAGGTTCATTAATAGCTACAGTGTTATTAGTTGGATTTAGTTTATTCAAATTAAATAAGCAACAAGAAGCATAATAAGTGAGATTTATTCTCACTTTTTTTGCGTAAAAGTTGACATTAATGACATATAATGGTATCATATACGACCATGAGGGGGAAATGTATATGAAAAAAATTTTCACATTTATTTTTACAATAGCAATTGCATTTGCATCAATGTTAAACGTTAATGCAATAGATGGAACTGCTACTTTTACAGAAAGTAAGCCATTAGAACAACAATATAAGTTTGTTAATGCTGGTACAACTGTAAAAAAAGCAAAACTTGCAAGCGGTACAGCCGTATGGGCTTTATGCTTCAATCATGCTAAAGAAGCTCCAGGAGTTAATTCAAAATTATACTTAATTAATAATAATAATGGTAAATTTGTTAACTCTAATGTATCAACTGCTACAGTTTTAACTGCTGGTCAAATTAATAGTTTAAAAAATCATTTACCAGCATATGTTTATATCTTAGATAATGGTATTCAAATGGATGGAAGTTATTCATGGAATAATGCATTATTTGAAGATATAGCAGCTAAACGTGGTGCATTTACTTTAAATGAAAAATATTATGCAACACAATTAGCATTATGGGGAGTATTATATAAAGATGATACTACTAATGGAGTAAGCATTGAAAGTTTAAATCAAACTCAAGCAGGAACTTCATTAAATAATTCATTATTAAAAGTTAAAGAAGCTGCTATCCGTTTAAGAGATAAAGCTTTAAAAAATTCATTTGTTGAACCAAAAATCGTTGTTAATAATAGCAAGGATATGTATCCAACATCTGATAGAAAATATTTTAGAACTGATGATTATACAGTAAGTGGTGCTGGTTTTAATAATTATGCAGTAATGTTAGAAAATGCACCTGCTGGAGCTGAAATCATTAGTAATAATTCAGTAATTAAGAGTGGAACAACATTAAATGCAGGACAAAAATTCTATGTAAGAGTTCCATATTCAAATGTTAAGAATGGCGTAAGTGGTACAATAACATTAAAAGCTGCAGGTAAAAAAAGACATGTATCTGTATATGCACCACTTGATCAAACAAAGCAAAATATAATAGTAGATTATGCTACAGCTGTTCCAGTAGTTACAAAAACTACATTTAAAGCTACTCAAGAAAAAGGTGACTTATTAATTGAGAAAGTTGATAATAAAGGTAATTATTTAGCTGGAGCTACATTAGTTTTATCTGATACTACTGGTAGAGTAATTGATAAGTGGACTACTGGTAATACTAAAGAAACAAATCAAAGAGTATTTAAAAACTTAAATATTGGTTCTAAATATGTTATTTCAGAAATAGTAGCACCACAAGGATATAGAAAAATTGCTGATAGAACTATTACAATTAATACAACAAAAGTTCAAAAAGTAGTACTTGTTGATGAAGATATTACTTCAATTAAAATAAGTAAACAAGATATAACTACTGGAAAAGAACTTCCAGGAGCTACATTAGTTGTTACTGATGCATCTGGTAAACAAATTGATAAATGGGTTTCTACAAATGAACCACATTATATTAAAAAAGAGTTAACTCCAGGTGAATATACTTTAACTGAAGTTATTGCTCCAAAAGGATATATTTTAAGTACTGAAAAGATTACTTTTACAGTAAATAAAGATGGTTCTGTTGCTGGAGATATTGTTATGAAAAATACACCAGAAAAGGGTGTTACAATAAGTAAACAAGATGCTACAACAGATAAAGAGCTTCCAGGAGCTACATTAGTTTTAAAGGATTCTAAAGGTAATATAGTTGATACATGGGTTTCAACTGATAAACCACATTATATTAGTGATTTAAAAGATGGTAAATATTATTTATCTGAAACAATAGCACCAGAAGGATATGATTTAAGTACAACTACTGTAGAATTTACTATTGAACATGATGGTAAAGTTTTAGAACCAGTTGTAATGAAGAATTATCCATCTAAACATGGTGTATATATAAGTAAACAAGATATAACTACTGGAAAAGAACTTCCAGGAGCTACATTAGTTGTTAAAGATTCAAATGGTAATGTAATTGATAAATGGGTATCTACTTATAAACCACATTTTATCGCTAATTTAAAAGAAGGTACATATACTTTAATAGAGACTCAATCTCCAAAAGGATATGGATTAAGTGAAGAAGTAATTACATTTACTATTGATAAAAATGGTAAAAATACTAAGACAGTTGTTATGACTAACTCACCAATTCCAGAAACAAGTGGTATTAATGTAACACTTTTCATAATTGGTTTAATAGCATCAGCTGGATTAATGGTATTTGGATTTACTAAACTTAACAAACAAGCTTAAAAGAAAGAGCTAATGCTCTTTTTTTTATACTTAAAATATGATACAATAAGATAGAGTAAAAAGGAGATGAATTAATGAAAAAGGCAATTATTTACCAAAAAGAAGAATGTGTCATTATAAGAAATATTAATCTTTCAGATAAAGTATTTGCATTTTTTGTTGCTGTAAGTAGTAAAAAAATTATATATTTAAAAGAAAATATATATAATGGAAATGTTACTTATGCAGCATTAGATAAAATGATTCAATCTCTTAGAGAATATCAAGTTCCAGCAATATTTAATACTAAAATATTATTAGATACTTTTGTAAATACAATTAATTACAAAATTAGACATGGGTATATTACTGATTCAGACGAAATATTAGAAATGATATTACAATTTGAAAAGATTGTTAAAGACCCATATATATTACAAATGACTGCTCCAAATGTTAATCAAATATTTAGCAGAGAAGCTATGTATGAAGTAACAAACACTATTAAGAAAATAGATGGAAAAGTTAAAAAAATGAGTTTAGCTGGATTAATAAATAATCCTGTAGCTGAAAGTAATGATGTTTTTGCATCACAAAACTGGTTAGAGACTGATATTGATAATAAAGAATTAGTTTATAATAGTATTAAAAAATCTAATAAATTACATAGAAAATCTGCTATTGACTTTTTATTTAATAATAAAATATTAAATATATATATGGTTATTATGATAGTAGCAGTTGTAACATTTGCTAGTTGTTTGCAAATGATTTCAACTTGGAAAACTACAGGTAAAGATACAGAAAAAACAATTGATGAGATTAAGGAAGAAGTATTAATAACAGATCCATCTGATGATAATAATGCTGAATTTAGTGATCCTAATGCTATAGACCCAACTAAACAAACAAGCAATAAAACATCAAATAAAACAAGTAATAATAAATCAAACAAAACAAGTAATAAAGTAAGTAAATATGGAAAAGTATATACTGAGTATGCTAATATGTCAGTATTACAAGTAGATTTTAATAAATTAAAAAAAATAAATTATGATACTGTAGGATGGATTTACATTAATAACACTGGTGATAGTAAATCTGATAATATAAATTATCCAGTAGTTCAAGGTAAGGATAATAGTTATTATTTAAATCATGATTTTAATAGGAAAAAGAATGTTGCTGGATGGATTTATGGTGATTACAGAGATGATTTTAATAATTTTAAAAAGAATACTGTAATATATGGACATGGTAGAGCAGATGGAGTAATGTTTGGTAATTTAGAGAAAACATTAAAGAAAGAATGGTATACTGATAAAAATAATCATTATATTAAGTTTTCTACTCCTAAAAAAGATACATTATGGAGAATTGTTTCAATATATGTAATTAAAGGTGAACAATATCCTTTAACTGTTAATTTTGAAAATGATAAGAAATATAAAATTTGGATAGATAAGTTATTATCTAGAAGTATATATAATTTTGGTTATAAACCAACTATTAAGAATAAATTTATGACTTTACAAACTTGTAAAGATTATAAGGGAAATCGTATATTTGTTCATGCAGTATTAGTAACTTCTCAAAATAAATAAAGATATGAATAATATCTTTTTTTATTGTTATACTAATAATGTAACCTATAAAAGGTGGTTTTATGTTTAAAAGATTTAAGTTTCTTTTAATATTTCTTTTTTTAATTATTCCATATCATGTTAATGCTTATTCTGATTATATTATTGCTAGTGGTGAAAATATTGGTATAAAACTTAAATCTAAAGGTATAATTGTTGTTGGAAGATATGATGATTCTAATGATTTTATGCATAAAGGTGATATTATAGTAACAGTTAATAATGAGGAAATAAGCGATATAAAAAGTTTTACTAATAAAATTTCTAATAATAGTAGCAATACTATTGAAATAGGTTACATTAGAGATAATAAGTATAATAATACTAAATTAAATATTAAAAATGGTAAAACTGGATTATATTTGAAAGATACTATTGTAGGTATAGGAACACTTACCTTTATTGACCCAAATAATGGGCAATATGGGGCTTTAGGACATGAGATAGTTGATTCTATTAGTGGACATATTATTGATGTTTCTAAGGGGATTATATATGATTCTAAAGTAATAGATATAAAAAGAAGTAATCAAGGTATTCCAGGTGAGAAAAATGCTAATATATCTAATAAAGAATTAGGTGATATACAAAATAATAATAAAAAAGGAATATATGGTAATTATAAAGCTAGTATAGATAATAATAAATTATATAAAGTAGCATCCATTTCTGATATAAAATTAGGTAAGGCATATATTTTAACAGAATTAGAAGATAATAAAATAGATAAATATGAAATTAATATAATCAGTATAGATAAAAAAGAGGATACAAAAAATATAGTATTTAAAGTAGTAGATAAAAGATTACTTAGTATTGGTGGAATAGTGCAAGGAATGAGTGGTTCACCTATTGTACAAGGTGAATATATTGTAGGTGCTGTTACTCATGTTGTAGTAGATAATCCGTATAAAGGATATGGAATATTAATTGAAAGAATGTTAGATGAAATAGAAAAAGATGAATAATATATATTCATCTTTTTTTAATATTTCATCATTAATGCTTCATATAATAGATCTACTATATGATTACTAGGTTGTAAATTATATTGATTTATTATTTTATCTATAACATAATCATCATATTCTAATTCTAAATAATCTAATATATTTTCTATATTATTATCTAAATGTTTAAAATAATCTTTAGTATAATCATTATCTATAATAAGTAGTGGCATATCTTCTATAAAAGTTTTAAAATTATTTAATATTTCTTCTTCACTATTTACATATGAAAATAAATGATTATCATAATTAATCCATTCTTTAAATTTTTTAATAGGTAATGCTTCATCAGTTAATCTATAATCAAATCTATCTATTAATTTTAAACCATCTATTTTTAAAGCACTTAATTGTACAATTGTACCATTTTTATCTTTATATCCAGTTGGAATAATTTCTAAAATAATATATTTATCTTTTTTGATATTCATAAAATCACCAGAAATAATATATCATTTTTTTATAAATTTTAATAGTATTATTGATTTTTATTTTAAATATGTGCTACTATTTATATAGTAGGGGAAGATGGTTATGGGAAAAATAAGATATATAATATTTTTATTAATATTTATTTTATGTGGATGTACTAAAGAAATAAGTAATAATATAGAAACAGAGAAAGTAGTAAAAGATAATTTAATTATACATAATATAAGTAATCAAATTAAATGCTTAGAAACATTAAATACTACATATAATTTATATACTAAAGGATATGGTTCTATAAAAGATTATAATAATGATGATAAAATATTATATGGAATTAATATGTCTATTAGAAATGAACAAATTACAAATAATAAATTTGTAGAAATAAAAAATATTAAGAATTATTCTAATAGTGTTTTTGGAACTAATAATTTATCTTTTCATACAGTTGATAATTATGTATTAGACAATGATGGATATATAATTAATTATAAAAATAAAGAAAAAAGTATAGTATCATATATTGATAAAATTACTACAAAATATAATTATTATTATGCTACTGTATATGTTGGAATAAAACATAATGATGAAGTATATGGTGATTTAGAAGAAACAAAATTAGTACAATTATTATATGATGATACACAATATGATATAAGTGAAAATGATAAAGAATTATTTACTAAATATAGATATAAATTTGAAAAGAATTTTGAAGGGAAATATATATTAGTAGAATTTAAGAAAATATAATGCAATATCTTAAAGATATTGTTTTTAAATGTAAATTAATATATAATGAAAATAGAACTCGGAGTGGTTATATGTACAGAGTAAAAGAAGGAATAATAGGTAGCGCTATAGGAGATGCATTAGGTTGTTCAACTAAGGGTCAAGATAGAGAATACTTATTAAATAATCCAATATTAAAAATGTATCCAAATATAAAAAAAGGTATTCCTAGAGGTTCTTGGGGAGAAAGTACTTCTTTAATGATTGCTACTATGTCAGCTATAAGTAGAAGAGGATTAGATTATAATTATATTGCAGAAAATTGTGTAAGTTGGTTTACAGCTAATAAATATTGTTCAGTTAGAGAAGCATTTGGAATAGGGGAGACTACTTTAAAATCATTAGTTAGATTTACTCAAAGAGAATTACCTGCATATGAATGTGGTGAGTCAGATGTAAAAAGTAATGGTAATGGATCATTAAAGATGATGTTACCTTTAGCATATTATTTTACTGCTAAAAAATCTATTAAAGATGAAGTATATGATGTTGTTAAAAAAGTATGTTCTATAACACATAAAAATGAATTATGTATATGTGGATGTTATATATATGTACATTTTGTAATGTTAATACTTAATGGAAACAATAAATATGCAGCACTAAAAAAATTAAAATTATTAGATTATAGTATGTTTTCTAATAAAACATTAGAATACTTTTCTAGAATACTAATAGGAAATGTACAAGAATTAGAAATAGATGAAATAGATTCATCAAGTTTTATAGTTAGTACTTTAGAAAGTTCTCTATGGTGTTTTGCTAAATCAGAAAGTTTTAAAGACTGTGTAATAGCAGCAGCTAATTTAGGTAAAGATACATCTACCATAGGTTCATTATCAGGTTCTTTAGCTGGTATATATTATGGTACAAATAAAATGCCTAATAGTTGGGATGAAAGTTTAAGAAAGAAAGAATATTTAACTGAAATAAGTGAAATATATGAAACTTATTTAAGAAATTTAAGTTATAAATAGTTTAAAAATAATGTAATATTTGTTATAATTGTTTTGGAGGTAATCGTATGAAGAAAGTTATAGAAGAGTTTAAAACATTTATATTACGTGGTAATGTAATGGATATGGCTGTCGGTGTTATTATAGGTGGTGCATTTACTAGTATAGTATCAGCACTTACTGATGATTTCATTAACCCATTAATTAATTGTTTTGGCGGAGCTGAAATTAAAGGTAGAACTCAAATTTTTTCTACAGGACAATATATTAACTGGGGACACTTTATTACAGCAGTTATTAACTTCTTAATAATGGCAGCAGTATTATTTGTTATGCTTAAAGGTATTAATAAATTAATGGCTTTAGGTAAGAAAAAACAAGAAGAGGAAGCTGCAGCTGAAAAATCAGAAGAAGTATTATTACTTGAAGAAATTAGAGATTTATTAAAAAACAAATAAAAACTAGTCATTGACTAGTTTTTTTATCTTGCTGATAGTGCTGGAATAATTACCATAGTTGCTATCATACCTACTACTAATAATACTATTAGTACTTTTTTTATTATATTTTTCATATCGCACCTCAAATAAATTATAATACATATTTAAATAAAATGGAATATTATTTTATTTTATTAATATAATTAATTAGGTGAAATAATGAAAAAGAAAATAGATGAACTAATAAACGTAGATAGAAATGTATTAGTATTTTTAATAGTTATATGTATTATTGGTATTATTACTGGAAGCGTTTTTATGACCATTTTAAGCAATAATGATAAACAATCAATTATTTCCTCACTAAATAGTTTTATAACTAATATAGGCCAAATAAATACTAAATATGAGCTTATTAATAACTTAGTTATAAACTTATTATATATATTAATAATTTGGATACTAGGAATATCTATTATAGGTATTCCTATTGTAATATTTTTATTATTTTTTAAATCCTATATATTAAGTTTTACTATATCTAGTTTTATATTTGAATATAAGACTAAAGGTATATTACTTGCTACTATATATACTATGCCTCATTTAATAATTAATTTAGTTGTATATTTATACTTAGGTGTATACTCTATTAAGTTATCATCATATATAATTAAATGTATTACTAAGAAGAAAACAATAGATTTTAAATATATAATTAATAAATATATTCAAGTACTTATTATATCTATAATAATGATTATAATTACTACTATATATCAAACATATATAATGCCTATATTACTAAAAAAAGTACTAGTTTTAATTAATATATAATATTTGAATATATTTTAATACGTGATATAATATCTTTGGTGATTTGTATGAAAAAAGTGGTAGTTGGTATTAGTGGTGGCGTTGATAGTAGTGTAGCTGCTATTATGTTAAAAAATCAAGGATATGATGTAGTTGGACTATTTATGCGTAACTGGGATACTAGTGTTAATGGTGACTTTCTAGGTAATCCAGATATAAATAATAATATATGTCCACAAGAACAAGATTATAATGATGCATTAGCAGTATGTGAAAAAATAGGTATACCACTTCATAGAATAGATTTTGTTAAAGAATATTGGGATTATGTATTTACATATTTTTTAGATGAATTAAAGCAAGGAAGAACACCTAATCCAGATATAATGTGTAATAAATATATTAAATTTGATATGTTTGCTAAAAAAGCTAAAGAATTAGGTTGTGATTATATAGCTACTGGACATTATGCTAAAATGGAAAACGGAAGATTAAAAAGAGCTAAAGATACTAATAAAGATCAAACTTATTTTTTATCACAAGTATCTAAAGAACAATTATCTAATGTATTATTTCCTTTAGGAGATATAGATAAACCTGAAGTAAGAAAGATTGCTAAAGAATATGGATTGATAACTGCTGATAAGAAAGATTCTACAGGTATATGTTTTATTGGTGAACGTAATTTTACTAAGTTTTTAGAAAATTATTTACCTAATACTCCAGGAGATGTAATAGATATAGATACTGGTAATAAAATAGGTAATCATATAGGCTTAATGTATTATACAATTGGACAAAGAAGAGGACTTAATATTGGTGGTTCTAAAGAAAGAATGTTTGTTGTAGGTAAAGATTTAAATAAAAATGTATTATATATATCATATGGTAATACTGATTATTTAATAAGTGATTCATGTATTATAGATATGGTTAATTTTAACTGTGATGAAAGACCTACAAAGTGTAGTGCTAAATTCAGATATAGACAGCCTGATAGTGATGTAGAATTAGAATATTTAAATGATGGTAATATACTTGTTAAATATCCTCAAGGAGTAAAATCAGTAACTCCAGGTCAAGCTTGTGTATTATATGATGGAGAATATTGCATTGGTGGCGGAATAATTAAAGAAGTTAGAAAAAATAACGAGAAATTATGGTATTTATAATATGAAAAGATTTAAAAAAATATATATAGAAATAACTAATAAATGTAATTTAAATTGTGAATTTTGTATTCAAAATAAAAGAGATAGTAAATATATCAGCATAGATGAATTTAATACTATATTAGATAAAATAGAAGATTATACTGATTATTTATATTTTCATATATTAGGAGAACCACTACTACATCCTAATATATTAGAATTAATTAATATAGCTAGTACTAGATTTAATATTAATATAACTACTAATGGATACTTAATTACTAAGTTAAAAAATAATACTAATATAAGACAATTAAATATATCATTACACAGTTATGATTCTAGATATAATAAAGAATTAATTGATTATTTAAATGATATATTTAATACTATAGACACATTAAGTAATACTTATATATCATTAAGATTATGGGTAAAAAATAAATATAATAATGATATTATAGATTATATAAATAATAGATATAATACTAATATTAATTATGATGTAGAAAATTATACTATTAATAATCATATATTTATAAATAATTTTCATGAATTTATTTGGCCAGACTTAAATAATAATTATTATAACGAATCTGGTACATGTTATGCATTAAAAGACCATATAGGTATTTTATCTAATGGTACTATTGTTCCATGTTGTTTAGATAGTCAAGGAATAATTAATTTAGGTAATATATTTACTGATAGTTTAGATAATATATTATGTAGTGATAGAGTAATTAACATGCTAAATGGATTTGGATGCAATAAAAAGAATGAAGAATTATGCAAACATTGTTTATTTATAGATAAAAAGGAGTAATATGAGTAGCGAAGATAAATCTTTTGAAGCAGGAATGAAGTTTATTAATATATATACTATTATTAAATTTTTTATATTTGTATTTAATATATTTGTAGTATGTTATAGTTATTTTAATAAACCAATATTATTAATACTATGTATAATTATTAATATAATATATATGTTATGTTATGTAAGAAGAATATATCTTAATATTGCAGGTATTGTTTTAGCATATTTTGTATTTAAAGACTGGTTTGCAATAATAACTTTAGGTATAGCTTTTGGTAATATAATATCTTATATATTTGATAGAATATATATCTTCTTTACAAATGTATTATTGAAATTTATAGATTTTATGAATAAAAAAGCAGGGTAGAAGTACCCTATTTTTTTATTTATTATGTGTAAAGGAAAATATTTAATTAACTATTACTTTACGCTTGACATTTGACATAGTAATGATATAATGATAGTAGGAGGGTGTAACAAATGGAGAAATTAGATAACATATTAAAAGAATTAGGAATATCTAAAGTTAAATTGGCTAAATTTTTGGGTGTATCAAGACAAATGATATATAATTATTTAGAATTAGATGATATAAATAAATGGCCAAAAGATAAAAAAGTATTATTATTAAACTTATTAGGAGTTAAATCTGCAGAAGAATTAGATACTATTAAAATAGATACTGATTATATATCTGAAGTAGAAGTAAGATTAAATAGTATTTGTAGTGGTAATGATACTTGTGCAGGTGGTGAATCTAATAATTCATTACTATCTGGTTTAGGTAGAAAAGAACAAGAATTATTAGTTAATATAATAGACTTATTAAAAGAAAAATTAGATGATCCAAACGATACTGATGGCCATAATACTGTATTATATTTATATCATTTTCTTCAATCAATTGATACATCAAAAGAACTTAAATATATTTTAGGTTATATAGCAAAAGAGACAGGATTCGTTAAACCAATGGAATTTGTATTTAATGAAGAAGAACAATTTATATTTGAAAGTATAATGTATTCAGCATTTGTATTATACAACAGTGGGGGAGCTTCTAAGACAAAATTAGCTGAATGTCATAAGAGATTTACTAATCAAATTGAACAAAAACGTGAAGAAAAATTAAGTAGAACTTTAGAACTTAATAATATTAAAGTTTTAGCACTTAAAGAACTTGGATATACTGAAATAAATGAACATAATGCTGCAGAAGTATTTGAAAAAATTGCAGAAATTCAATCTAGAAAAGTTGGTAATTAATTACTAACTTTTTTTATTATAAGTACCCTATTACATATTTAATACAAAGTAGGGGAGAGCCCCTATTTTTTTATCATTATATAGTATAACCCACTACACTATAAAAAAGAAAAATATATATAGTTTAATATTATAATTATAGTGTTTCTAATTTGCATCGATATCCTATTTTATGATTAATTGTACATATTAATTAAAAAGTATATTTTGATGCATTCTGTATTTTGCATCGAGATATTAAATAATGGATAGTTCTTCACCTTGAATACAGAAAAAAATAATAGGGGAGTCCCCTACTTAAAAATATCGATGTAATGGGATGGTTAGTTGTTCAATAAAAGATATGTCGATGCAAAATAGAGAAACGTAGATTGCATTGACAATATAAAAAGTGATGAGTTAATCATATATATACAACAATTAAATAATATAATATTAAATGATTATAGAATTTGCATTGAGATTTAATTAAATGAATAATTCTACATATAAATGTAAAAAATTAAAAATAATTACAATCAGTTGTAATAAACTAATATATAATTATTGAATACAAATATAATTTATATTATAATTAATATAGTAGTGTAGGTTTTATATGATGCATTCAGAATATAAAATATTGATAATTAATATATAAATATATTATATTTTTAATTAATATAAAAAGCCTATAATGTATATTATGTTAACTTCTATAAATAATAAATAAAGAGAATATATTAATTATATTCCCTTTTTATATTGTTCTAATGCTTTAGCTAATTGGTCTGGACATGATGTTCCTCTCATACCACATTGAATATCTTTTAATGTATCAATTACTTCATCAATATTTCTTCCTTCAACTAATCTAGATACTCCTTGAGTGTTACCAGGACATCCACCAATTATTTTACAACTTTTAATTATATTATCTTCGATATCTAATTCTATTTTACTAGAACAAACTCTATCACTTGTTTTATATTCAAATTTACTCATAACTACCTCTTATATGTATTTAACATATCTTTCTCTTTACTATCTACCCTATTTGATTCTCTTATTTTTTGTATAGATTTATTATGTGTCCAATTATCTAATTTATTGTTCTTTATATATTCTAATGTTTTATTAGGATATTTAGGATATATTTCTGATATTAACCATGCTATAGACATTTTTACATAATAATCATTACTATCATTATCATTACATAATTCAAATATAGTATCTATATATTCATCTTTAATCATATAATTTAGAAGTAATACATACCCTACTCTTTTATAGTACTCTTTTTTATGATTTAAACACCATTTAACGAGTGTTAAGCATTTATCAGTATATTTATTCATTATATGTAAATTAGATACATATGAGTCACATAATGCCCAATTAGATATATATGGAATAAATTCTTTAGATAATTTAATTATAGTATTGATATCTTCATTTATATATCCTATAACTAATCCATGTATTAATATTTCTTCAAAAGTATTATGCTTATTAATATTTATAAAATCTATATAATTATTTTTAGCTATATCTTTAGCAATCTTTTTAAGTACTGGTATTCTAATACCTATTAATTCATATTCATTCTTACTAGGCATTAATGACTTAGAAAAATCTCTATATTTTATATCTTGTAAACTATATAAATAATTAGTAAATTCTATATATTTATTATTATCCCACATATTAATTATTTCCTTGAGTTATTATATTACTGTTTTGCTTAATTACTTCTTTATTTGTTTTAGAATCTTTATTAGCCATACATCCTGTAATAATTATTGTAAATAATGAAATAAGCGCTAAAGAAATTACAGGTTTAATTCTATTCATTGATACTTACCTCACTAATTAGATTATTTAATAGTGTTGTAAATTCATCTTGTATTTCTTGTAATCTTTCTTCTGTATTTGCTTCAAATCTAGCTGTAATATTAGGTCCTGTATTAGAACATCTAACAAGTGCCCAAGAATCATCAAATGTTGCTCTAACACCATCTATAGTTATTGTTTCATATTCTTTATCTACACAATATTGTTTAACACGTTCTACTATATCGAATTTAACATTATCTTCAGCATGGAATTTTAATTCTTCTGTAGAATAGTAATGATTAATTCCATCTAATAATTCAGATATATCTTTATCTGTATTAGATAATATTTCTATTAATCTTAATCCACCATATATTCCATCATCAAATCCTGGAAACTTATCAGTATACCAAACATGTCCTGAATATTCTCCACCAAAAGCATAATGACCTTCGTTAATAGCAATATTTTGATAACTATTACCTGTACGATTCATTTTTTGTTCATATCCTAATTTTTCTAATTCATCTATTAATGATTTAGAACATTTAACATCATATATTGCTTTTTTATCTTCTATTTTATCAGCTAAATATCTATATACTATAATCATCATTAAGTCTGTACTTATTATATTTCCATTTTCATCTACTAGTCCTACCCTATCAGCATCTCCATCAATACCAATACCTAAATCATAACCTAATTCTTTAACTCTTTTACCTAGATCTATCATATTAGCATGTACACATGGGTCTGGATGATGATTTGGGAAAGTAGGATCTGAATCACAATATAATAAATCATATTCTATATTATCAAATAAGTCTAATATATCTTTTACTATAATAGAACCTGTACCATTACCACAGTCATATACTACTTTTACTTTTCTATCACCTAAATTAATACTATTTTTAATTAAAGCTAAATAGTCATTTTTAATATCTAATGTAGTTAATATACCTTCTCCAGTACTAAATTCTCCTCTATTAGTATAATCTCTAAAATCTGCTATAGCTGCTCCATATGCGTTACCTTTTTCATTAAATGATATTTTAAATCCATTATATTCTCTTGGATTATGACTTGCTGTAATCATAATACCTGTTTTAATTTCATTTTTCTTTTTAGCATAATAATACATAGGTGTAGTAACTAATCCTAAATTAATTACTTTAACTCCACCTTCTAATAGTCCTTTAATTAATCCATTAGAAAGAATTGTTCCTGATTCTCTATTATCATTACCAACAATTACTTCATCGTTTCCTTGTTCTTTAATATAGCTTGCAAAACTGCGTCCTATAGTATATGCTACATCAATATCTAAATCAGTACCATATATTCCTCTTATATCATATTCTCTAAATATTTCTTCATTTACTTTTACTATCTTCATATTATCTCCTTACTATTAACTATGAGGATGAAATTCATCATAGTTATTTCTTAATACTTTATTTGAAACATGAGTATATATCTGTGTTGTAGATATATCACTATGTCCAAGTAGTTCTTGTATACTTCTTAAATCTGCACCATGGTTAAGTAGATGTGTTGCAAAAGAATGTCTTAATGTATGTGGTGAAAAATCTTTTTTTATACCATTTTCTGTAGCAATCTTCTTTAATATTTTAAAGAAGCCTTGTCTAGTCATTTGTTTACCATGATTATTTAAAAATAAATAATCATTATATTCTTTCTTTAACATACTATTTCTATAATTAATCATATATTCTTTTAAATAATATAATGCATAATCACCTATAGGTATTATTCTTTCTTTACTACCTTTACCTAATGTTTTAACTAAAGCCATATCTAAATTAATATCATGTATCTTTAAATTTACTAATTCTGAAACTCTAAGTCCAGTAGCGTACATTAATTCTAACATTGCTTTATTTCTTATACTAAATTCATCTACTAACTTAATATCAAGTAATTTATTTATATCTTCTTCATCTAATGTTTTTGGAAGTCTTTTATCTAACTTAGGTAATTCTATATTTTCCATAGGATCATTAGATACTATTTTTTCAATCATTAAAAATTTATAAAAACTTCTTAAAGATGATATATTACGTGCTACAGATGTTTTTTCTTCTGCTTCATCTGTTAACATATTTAAATACTTCTTAATATCTAATTCAGTAATACTATTTATTTTCTTATTACAAAATTTATCAAACTTAACTAAATCTCTTTTATAAGATTCAATAGTATTAGGACTATATTTTTTATCTATTAATAGGTAATTAGTAAATAAATCTATTTCTTGTATCATACTATCACCTGTATTAATTATAGCATATATAATAATAATTTTTATATAAGTATATTAGTTTTTATAGTTTGTTTACACTATTAAATATG
>CADBNE010000064.1 GCA_902795975.1 uncultured Erysipelotrichaceae bacterium | reverse complement strand
ATTGTATAATGTACTTGTTCCTTGGGAACGGGTATGTCTCAGTAGCTCAGCTGGATAGAGCATCGCCCTTCTAAGGCGAGTGTCAGGAGTTCGAATCTCTTCTGGGACACCATTTAAAAATTAACTTCCAATTTTGGAAGTTTTTTTTTACTCTCCTACTACATTAAGTTTGATTTTTATTTTAATTAATAGTATATTATATAAGTCTTTTTGGAGGAATTATTATGTCAGAAAAAAAATATTTTTATAAAGGTCAATCATTAAAAGAAGTTTGTGATACATATAATATTAAGTATCTTACTGTACTTAAAAGAATAAATAATTTTAAACATAAAAATACTAATTTAAATGATGATGAAATAGTTAGTAAACTATTAGAAGAAAATTATTTATTATTTTATAATAATATTCCACTTAAAGATTATTGCTCTGATTTAAATATAGATTTTAATAAACTTAAATCTTACATAAATAAAGAAAGAAAAAATAATTCTGAATTAAGTAATGAAGAAATAATAGATAAATATATAGAAAAAAATAAATTTCATGGTAATTCTAAACATTTTTATATGGGAAAAACATTAAAAGAATATTGTGATGAAAATAATATACATTATCCAACAATAATTAGAGCTATAAATCGTATTAAAGAAAAAAATAAATCAATTAAATATAATGATGATGAAATAGTAAGTAAAGTACTAGAAAATTATGTTAATAATGATAATGTTTTAAAAAATAAATGTGAACTATTTAAAATAGATTATTCAAATGTTAAAAGTTTAATAGAATTAGGATTTACAAATAATCAAGCTTTAAATATTATATGGTATTTCTACGATAAAGAAATAAATGGTAATAAACAAATATCAGATATAAAATTAAAAGAAATAATTTCTTTAACTAATTCTATTAAAAATAATGAGTATAAAATTAAAAATAAAGATTTATATAATTTAATTGGAATATATAAATGTGAATTATTTGATACTAGTTCAATTATAAAAGATTTATTAAAGAAGCCTATTGTAAAATCAATTAATAATTTTGCTATTAATTTTGATATTAAATTAAATACCAAAAATATAGAACAAATGTTAAAAGAAATAAATTATAATTTAGTTCACTATATTAATTATACAAATTCAAATAATTATGATGAATTAATTAAAAGGTTTAATATTACATTAAAAGCATATTTTAAAAACTATTTAAATAGTAATAAAAAAGATAAAGTATTAATAAAAAAATAAAGATGATATTAATCATCTTTTTTATATTAGATATTACTTATAATTGTATTTTTTCTATACATAATTCGTTTAATATTTATACTATTATTATAAAATTTATTGTGATATAATAATCACAATTTGGTGGTGTATTATGAAAAAATATTATGAAAATATATTAAAAAATATAGATAAAAATAAAAAAATGGAAATGGTTATGATAAGTAATGATTTAATTACTGAAAATACTATTATCGAAGAAAAAAATTTTAAAGCATACATATTTAAATCAATTGAAGATTTTGAAAAAAATAATAAAAAAATAAATGATTGTGATGTAATTATCTTTAATAGTGATTATCTATATAATGAAGATGAATTAAATACAATAAAAAAATATGCATTAAATATATCTAATAACAATAATAAATTAGTAACAATTGGATATCACTATTTAATAAAAACTAGAACTAGAGAAATACAAAGAATTTATTTAAAAAATAATAACGAACATATTGAATATAGTTCACCAAGTACATTATTTTCTATACTAAATTTAATAGAATCTACTATAGATAACCATTATGAAACAATAGAAGAAAGTAATAAAAATAAACCTAAAAAAATAAATATTAATGAATTAATATTAGAGAATATAGATGAAAGTAATGCTATATTCAAAGATGAACTAAGAAAGAAAAAATTAGTTCCAATATTAAATGGTGAAGTAATTAATACATATGAAGTACAAACTACAGATAAAACTTATGAGTTAATTAGTAAATATATTGAAGAATTATCTCATATAACTAAAACTGTTACTAATGATGAACACATGATAAATGATATGCGTTTTAAATCTTCAAAATATCACAATTTTTATAAATTTAATATATCAACTAAAGAAGATATAATAAATTACTTTAATATAAAAAATGAAGATGATTTAAAATCTTTTTTAGCACTTAAACAAAATAGAATATATAAACATGATGGAATGACTTATAATGAAATTATAGATGCTATTACAAAATATTACTATTGTATTTACTTTAGATATATGCCTAAATTAAGTCAAATATTAGAATCACTTAATGAATTAGTTGATATTGATTATTTAGCAGAACAAACATATAATTTTTTATATAATAAAAATATAACATTTAGAACAGGTATGAATTATACTGTTGAAGAATTTAATACAGATAAATTTAATTATACAGAAATGAATTTACCTTTTGATGAAAAAATAAATATTTGTAAAGAAATAATTGATTCTCTTAATATATCTTGTGTACATACCTTTAAGCCTAATGAACTAAATAATTTTCTACTATCTAATATATATCATACTAAAGATATAAATGAACTAATTGAATTTGCTAAACATAATAGTGAAATAATACATATTGAAGAATTTAAAATTTTATTTGAAAATAAAAAGAATAAACAAAAAAGGATATAATATATGAATAGATTAGATATATTTAAATGGTCATTACATAAAATAAAAGAAAAAAAGATTATGCTTAAGGGAGCAAGAAAAGGTTATTTAGGAATATATGATGAAGAATTACTTACTAAATTAAGAAATATATATTATGGAGGATTACCTGCTAGTATATTATTATTACATAGTGGTATGTGTAATGGTAAATGTTATGATAGAGCTACCCTACTTGCTTATGCTCTAGATTATGATTATGAAATAGTATATGCTAATATAAATACTATAAAATTAAATCCTTTATATGTAGATTATTGTAAAGAAAATCCATTAAATGCTGAACATGTATTTGTTGAAGTAACAGATGAAAATAATATGAAGTGGGTATATGATACCTCTATCGGATTAATCATAGAAAAAGATTTATATTATAAAATAGAGAAACCAGTAGTAAGACATAGAAATAGTAAAGAAAAAAATATTAAATTTATGGAAGAACAATTAGCAAATAGTGATATAGAAAAAGATAAATATATGTCTGCACTTATGATACCTATGTTGGAATATAGTTTAGAACCTATAAATATAATGTATGAAGAACAATTAAAAAAAGAAATTGAAATATTTAAACAAAGAATAAATTATGATAATTTAAATAGACATATAGATCCTAGGGATTTATTTGATGAATTACGTGATAATTCTAAAGTATTAAAAAAATGAGATTAATTTTAATCTCATTTTATTTTTTTTAGATATTAAATCATCATATAAATTAATATCTCACCTTCTACAGTATCTTAATTAGCTTCTTTTTCTTTTCTTATTGCTTTCTTCAATTGATAACAACATACTTTACTCAATTAATTGAGTGTTAAATCCTCTTATGTTATAATTATATTGGGTGATAAAATGAAAAAGATATATTTATTTATGACAATATTATTAATTATCTTTGTATCAGCTTGTGATAATAAAAAGAAAGAAAATAATGAAAATAATAATTCAAATAGTAATAATAATTCTAATACTAATATAAAAAGTAACATTACTAGTAACATTAATATTGTTACATCGTTAGAAGATACTATTACCAATGATACAGCATGGTGTGGTACTTTTAACTTAGTATGGAATGATTTAAAAGAAAATTATGTTAAACAAGATATAATTATTAATCCAAAAAAAGAAATAGTAACTAATTTAAACAAAAGTACTTTTAGTAAAAAATATTTAAATGAAAATAGTTATTATACTAAGTTTGGATATCAAACTCCTGAACTAAAAAAAGAAATAGAAGAAAATATAAAAAAGAAATTTAATCAAAATAGTGATATATTAGATTTATTTGAATGGAAAGAAAATAGTAAAGATAATTTTATATATGCTATGCTATATAAAAAGTTCACATTTGCTACTCCATTTAATCAATTAACAAATACTAAATTTAATAATAATGGAGAATATAGATATTTTGGTATAGATAAAAATAAAAAAGATGGTATTAATCAAGTAGAAGTATTATTCTATGATGATTATAATAATTATGCTGTTAAATTAATTACAAAAGAAAATGATGAAATAATATTATTAAAAAATAAAAATACTGAAAATAACTTTTTAAATATTTATAAAAATATTATAAATAAATCAAATAGTTATAAAGGTAATAAATCATTAGATAGTGATGATACATTATTAGTTCCATATATTAAATTTAATACATTAAAAGAATTTAAAGAACTAGAAGGATTAGTATCTCATTATGCAGATGGAACTGAGTTTGTAATAGATAAGGCTTTACAAACTATTAAAATGCAACTAAATGAATCTGGTGGAGATATAAAAAGTGAAGCTGCTATATCTACAAAAGAAACTGCTGCTTTTGAACCTACTAAATCTCCAAGATATTTTAATTTTAATTCAACATTTACTATATTCTTAAAAGAAAAAGATATGGAATTACCATATTTTGCAGCATACATTAATGATCTAAGTTTATTTCAAAAAAACGATAATTAATTATTATCGTTTTTATATGTCTTTTTCTGTAATTACATTTATACCATTATCAAGTAAAACTTGTGTGGTTATACCATTACCATTTACTTTATTACCAGAAAATGTTCCATCATATATTATTCCACAACCACATGATGGACTTTTAGATTTAAATATAGCTTTATTTATATTTAAACATTTAGCTAATTTTAATACCTCTGTAGCGCCCTTTTTATATTCTTCAGTTACATCTATTCCATCCTTAGTAATTACTTTACCATTAATTATTTCAGCAGGAACTCTAGGTGTAGAAAGTCCTCCTAATTGTTCTGGACATACTAGTATAGCTTCTCCATTTTTAACTAATTCCATTATTTTTTCATTATAACAATTTTCACCATCATATCTACAATTTACTCCAGCTAAACATGCACTAATTAATATCATAACATCACCATATTAAGTATAACATAAAAAGAAGTTAATCATTAACTTCTTTATAACTTGATAATGTAACTTCTACATCTTTTTCTTTATATTCCCTACCATCAATATATTTAACAGTAAGTTTTATTTTATCTTTAGCTTTCTTAGTTTCTAAAACTTCACTAATAGTATTAAATTGAGTTACTTCTGAACCATTTATTTTAGTAATAATATTACCTATAGATAAATTAGCTTTATCAGCTCCACTATCTTTTACTATATTACTTATATAAAATCCTTTCGGCATATTATATGCACTACTATATTCATCAGTAATCATATAACCAGATACTCCTAAATAACCTCTTTGTTCTTCTGTTAAATTAGTACCATTCATTAAATTAGTAATTAATTCTTTTACATCAGTAATAGGAATAGCAAATCCCATACCTTCTACACTAGCTCCACTAGATGAATAATTAGATGAATATTTAGCAGAATTAATACCTATTACTTCACCTTTACTATTAAGTAATGCTCCTCCACTATTACCACCATTTATAGCAGCATCAGTTTGTATCATACTAGTTGTAACATTATCTATAGTAACTTCTCTATTTAATGCGCTAACTACTCCTGTAGTTACTGATTGTCCATATCCTAAAGCATTACCTATAGCGATTACACCTTGACCTACTTTTAATTTAGTACTATCTCCTATTGTAGCTATTTTAATTTTATTAATTGTATCTTCATCTAAAGAAGATAAATCGATAGATACAATTGCTATATCTTTAGATGTAGAAGCTCCTTTTACTTTAGCATCTACTATTTTATCATTTATAAATTTAACACTTAATTCTTCTGCATCTTCAATAACATGTTTATTAGTAAGTATCAATAATTCATTATCTGTTTTACTTACTATAATACCAGAACCTGCTCCTGTAGCATATGATTTTCTATTACTAGAAAATGGTCCATAATTACCACTTGTTACTAATGTTTTACTTGTAATAGCAACTATACTAGGCATTACTTCCTCTACTACATCTGATACATCTATTACTTTAGTTTCAGATTTATTACTAGTAGTTGTATCAGTATATTTTAACTCTGCTTTTACAGTATTTTTAGTATTATTATTACTAGAATTATTATTACTATTTTCTTTTAATTTAAAATTATCTGTTCCTAAAACAAGTACTATACCAAATACTGATATTACAAATAAAATTATTATTAACACTGTTAACTTTTTAATATCACTATGATTTTTATCTTCCATATTAACTTTATTATACATATTATTTTGATTCATTTGATTATCATTATTATTCTGTTCATTATTATTTAAAGAATTCATATTATTCCTCCTAACTAATTAAATTATATTCTTAATATGTGTCGAATTTGTGAAGATAATTGGAATATATTGTGTTATTCCTATATAATTTTACAACTATTATTTTTTTTATACAAGAAAAAAGGACTATTTATGTCCTTTTCTTAAACCTAATTTCAATCTTTTTACATCTTCTTGATATTTAATATCTAATGAATTCTCATCAATTTGTTCTAATAATTTTTCTACATTTGCTCTAGGTTCAAATCCTATATTATTAAATAATTCATTACTATCTTTATATGCTATATTTTTAAGAATCATATCACTTACTAAATTTTTTCCATTACCTACAGCTAATAATATATATTTTCTTCCATTATATTCAATCCTATCAAAAAATCTTTTAGTTATTGGTTCAATTTTTATATTTTTAATACTAGTATTTTCTTTTTGTTTTACATTAATATTATTAACTATATCAGGATGTAATACTGTATGATCTTTTAATTCAATTATTCTATCTATATATTCTACATTATAATCATCTAAGAATTTATCAGGTAAACCTGTAACAAATTTTCTAAATAATAATAATTTATTAAATTCTTTACAATATTTTTTTATTATTTTATCTATATCTGTACCTGATAATATTTCTGAAAATATTAAACAATTTTCTTCTTTTGTATATTCTCTTAAATATACATCACCAATATGTAAATCAAAATACTCCTTTAATTCTAATGCATGTTCATAATTAATATCCCATTTTTTTCTTTTAGATTCACTAAAATTATCTACTGATGTAATATATCCTGATTCTAATTTAACACCTGGAAATATTTTATTCATATAAAAGAATGTCATATCATAGTTTCTAATATATTCTAATGATTCTAATAATTTAGTTCTTTCAACTTCTTTATCAAAATTATCAGTACTATAAAGTTCTATAAAATTTAATTCATCTTCTACTGATGTTTTACACATTAATATATCTTTTATATCAGGTGCTAAAATTATATTAAAATCACTATAATGAGAATGAATTAATCTATAAAAAACTAATTTCATATCTACTGGAAAATCTAATAAATATTTAAAATCATCACAATAATATACGTAACCATTATCAAAATAGCCTTTTCTTCCTGCTCTACCTGATAATTGTTCAAATAAATTCTTATCTATTATAATTTCCTCTTTATTTATTACTTTATTCAATTCAGTAAATACTACATTTTGTATTGGAAAATTAACTCCAAGTGCTAAAGCATCTGTACCTACTACAGTATCTACTATTTTATTTTCAAATAATTCTTCTATAAATAATTTTTCTTTAGGTAATAAAGCACCAAAATAATATACTATTCCTAATTGTGCTAAAGTTACTAATTCTTTATTATCTATCTTATATTTATTAACGAATTCATTAATTATTTTTCTATTTTTTTTAGAAATACTTTCTATATTTCCTAAATTATAATCACTATATTTTTTTATTCTACTATCATATAATTTTTGCGCAATCATCTTACATCTTTTTTGAGAATAACATACAACAAAACTATTTATTATTTGTTTACTTCTTATTTTACCTTTATATTCTAATGAAGTTAATCTATTTTCATTTTCATATAAATAAAATTCTCTGTTAGTTACATGTTCTATATACTCTTTTATTTTTTTTGAATTATGAAATGTAGCAGAACATATAATTATGTTTTTAGCTTTAGTATAACATAATGATTCTATATAAGAACGAGCTCTATTTGGTTCTGTAAATATATATGAAAATTCATCTATTACTAATGTTGAATTAGGTATATCTTTATATTCATTATTATATATTTCTTGAGTACAACATATAATATCGCAATCTTTATCACTAAAATATTTAACATCACCTGTTACTAAGCCTACCTTATATCCTTTAGATAATAATTGTCTAAATTTTTGATTAGATAATGCTTTAATTGGTGAGGTAATAAATATTGGCCTTTCACTTTTAGAAAATGCCCATCTTTCATATCTATCTGTTTTTCCACTACCTGTAGGTGATGACAATATAACATTATTATAATTACTTATAGTATTATCACACTCTATTTGCCACTCCACTCTTTCCATAATACCCCTCCGATGCGTGTATTATAACATAAAAAAAGAAATAATAAAATTATTTCTTTGGTATTATTACTTCTTTTCCACCCATATATGGTCTTAATACTTCTGGTATTATAATAGAACCATCTTCTTGTAAATTGTTTTCTAAAAGTGCGATTAAAGCACGAGTAGATGCTAATACAGTATTATTTAAAGTATGTGGATAATAGTTACCATTTTCTCCTTTTACTCTAATACCTAATCTTCTTGCTTGAGCATCTCCTAATGTTGAACAAGAACCTACTTCAAAGTATTTTTGTTGTCTTGGAGACCATGCTTCAACATCACAAGATTTAACTTTTAAATCTGCTAAATCTCCACTACAACATTCTAATGTTCTAACAGGAATATTTAAATTTCTAAATATTTCTACTGTATATTGCCACATCTTATTGTACCATTCCATAGATTGTTCTGGTTCACATATTACTATCATTTCTTGTTTTTCAAATTGATGTACTCTATATATACCTCTTTCTTCTATACCATGTGCTCCTACTTCTTTTCTAAAACATGGAGAATAACTTGTCATAGTTATAGGTAATTCAGTCTTTTTAACTAATTGACCTTTAAATTTACCTATCATACTATGTTCTGATGTACCTATTAAATATAAGTCTTCACCTTCTATTTTATACATCATAGCATCCATTTCTTCAAAAGACATAACTCCTGTAACTACATCAGATCTAATCATAAATGGAGGTATGCAATATATAAAATCTTTATTTATCATATAATCTCTTGCATAACTTATCATAGCACTTACAAGTCTTGCTGCATCACCCATTAAATAGTAGAATCCATTACCACTAGTTCTACCTGCTGATTCTTTATCTAATCCATTAATACTTTCTAATATATCAGCATTGTATGGTATTTCATAACTAGGTACTATTGGTTCACCAAATTTTTCAATTTCTACATTCTTACTATCATCTTCACCAATAGGTACACTAGAATCAATAATATTAGGAATAACCATCATCTTACTTTTTATTTCATTATTTAAATATTCTTGTCTTTCTTCTAACTTAGGAATATCTTCTTTAATAGCAGCTACTTCATTCTTAATATTATTTGCTTCATCTATTTTTTTATCTCTCATTAAGTTACCAATTTCTTTACTTAATGTATTTACCTTACTACGTTTTTCATCTAATTCATTTTGTACTTTTCTTACTTCTATATCCATATCATAGATTTCATCTACTAATGGTAATTTCTTATCTTGAAATTTCTTTTTAATATTTTCTTTAACTAAATCTTTATTTTCTCTTATTAATTTTATATCTATCATATTTATTCACCTTTCTTTTCAAATCTATATTTTTGTTTTATATTTGGATATTTTTCATGATCTACCTCAGATAAAAACATCGAGAGTGGTCTAGCAGCATAATCTACTGTTTTTATACATTCAGCATCATATAATGGTTTATAAATCATTAATTCTTCTCCATTTTCAGTATGCTTAGATGTACCTATTATTTCATATAAATATATATTTGGATTATCTTTCAATTCATCTTCACTTATTGTTTCTCTTTTAAAGTGTTTAACTATATCACCTTTTTTAAATTCTCTATTCATAATATCCTCCTAACAAAAAAAAGAATGGTACTAAGGAGTCATAATAGACGGTACCATCCTTTTATTTACTTAATTAGTATAACGGCTTTCACCGGAAATGTTTGCATTTCTCTCCGAAGTAGATTTCATATAATATTAATGCTTATTTACACCAACCATAAGCTCTCTATAAATAATACTTATATTACTTATCTTCATCAACAATTTATAACTCAATTTTAAACCAATATTTATCTTTTGTCAATTATTATAGTGCTGCTTGAATAAATTTTAATTGTTCTACTGATAATTCTTCACTATATTCTGGATAATTTAATTCTAAATGAATTCTATTTTTAATAGTATCTGTTAATTCATCTTCTTTAACTTTCATTTCAATTAACTTATTGTATACAATTGAATCTTCTCTTATCCATTCTTCATCTAAGTATTTATCAAATTCTAAATAATTCTTATTATTTATTTTTCTTCTTATATTATTCATAATACTTTCTTCACCATTAATAGAATAATCATATATACTCATATATATAGTTCTTTTTAATGATAAATCTTTAATACTATCTATACATTCTTGTAACTCATTATATTTTAATCCATCAGGTTTATATACTATTAATAATATAGCTCTTATTGCATTAGTAATTAATAATACCAATATACTATATAACGCAGAGGTAGCAATATCTTCATATGAAATATATGTTATTGTACAAACTGAAAAAACTAGCATAGTTTGAAAAAATCTATTACATAATTTATAAACAAAGTTATATATTTTAACATTATTACATAATTTTTTATTTAAAGATTTTTTATATTTAATTCTATTTTTTATTATAGTATCTATTTCATCAACTTTATCTTTAAAATAATTATTCATTTGCTTCACCTCACTAGTTCAATATTATACATTATATTAATTTAAAGTCAAATAATAAAATAAGCAGGATGTTATTTCCTGCTTATTTTACCCTTTTTATTCTATTACTAACAAGGGTTTCCCTTGCTTTCGATATGTATATTACCATCATATCATTATAAAGTCAAGTTATTTTATTCTTTTTTGTTATAAAACTTGTTTATATGTATATAAAATGGACTTATTTAGCTTCATACCAATCTTTTCCATATTCTATATCTACTTTTAAAGGTACACTAAGCTTATAAATATTTTCCATTACATTCTTAGTAATTTCTTTTACTTTATCTAATTCATCTTCTATAACATCAAATACAAGTTCATCGTGTACTTGAATAACCATCTTAGATTTTAATCCCTCTAAATTAAATCTCTTATATATTTCTACCATTGCCTTTTTTATTATATCAGCACTAGTACCTTGTATTGGAGCATTTAATGCCATTCTTTCTGCACCACTTCTTATCATATAATTTTTATTTTCTAATTCAGGTAAAGTTCTATATCTATTAAATAAAGTTTTAACATATCCATTCTTATGAGCATCTGATATAGATTTATCCATATAATTTTTAATACCTGGATATGTAATTAGATAATCTTCTATAAATTTAGCTGCTTCTTTAGGAGTAATACCAATATTTTCTGATAGTCCATAACTACTTATACCATATATAATACCAAAATTAACTGCTTTAGCATTTCTTCTCATTTCTTTAGTAACACTATCTACACTACATTTATATATATCACTAGCTGTTTTAGTATGTATATCATAATCATTATTAAATGCATCAATAAGTGACTCTACATTAGCCATATGAGCAAGTAATCTTAATTCTATTTGAGAATAATCACTACTTAATATATATCCATTAGTAGGTATAAATGCAGAACGTATTTTCTTTCCATATTCATTTCTAGCTGGTATATTTTGTAAATTAGGTTCTATACTAGATAATCTTCCAGTACGTGTTAATGTTTGAGTATATATTGTATGTACTTTATTATCTTCAAATATACTAGTTTTTAATCCTTCTATATATGTTGTATATAATTTAGTTAACATTCTATATTCTAATATTTTATTTATTATAGGATGATCATATTTTAATTTTTCTAATACATCTTGCGCTGTAGAATATCCTGTTTTTCCCTTTTTACCATGTTTCAAACCTAATTTTTCAAATAATATATCTCCTAATTGTATAGGTGATGATATATTAAATTCACACCCTGCAAGTTCATATATTTCTTTACTTAATATATCTATTTGATTACTTATTTCAATACCCATATTATCCAATATATTAGTATCTACTTTTATACCAGTATATTCCATATCACCTAATACTATACTAAGAGGCATTTCTATATCATTAAATAAACTAGTCATTTCTTTTTTATCTAATTCTTCTAATAAAGTATTTTTTGTATCATATATAAATTTAGCTTTCATTACACAAGTTTGTTCTACTACTTTATTATCTATATCTCCTTTTTTAGGAAATATAGTTTCTCTAAATGGTATATTATAATCTAATTCATTAGAAAGGTATGCTATATCATCTTTTAAATTATATTCAAGTAAATATGCAGCTAATTCAGTATCAAATGTAATATTATTTATATTAATATTATGCCATTTAGCTGCTACAAAAGTCTTTTTTAAATCATAAGTATACTTAATATTATCATTTAAAAATTTACAATTTTTTATATATTCTTTTGGTACATATGCACTTATTTTATCACTATATATACCCATTCCTACTATATCAGCTTTATGATAATTACTATTATTTAATTCTAAGTATATAGCACATTCTTCTATATTATCTAATTCATTTATATCAGTAATAACTTTATACTCTACTTTTTCTTCTTTTTTAGGTTTATTCATTTTCTTTAAAAATGAATAAAATTCTAAATCTTCATAAAATGCATTTAATTTATCATAATCTACTTCTTTTACTATAATATCTTCCATATTTATTTCCATTGGAACATCAGTTACTATAGTAGCTATATTATAGCTCATATATGCATTATCTTTATCACTTGCTAATTTATTACCAGTAGCACCTTTAATATTATCTATATTTTCATATATACCATCTAATGTTTTGTATTCTTGTAATAATTTAAGTGCTGTTTTTTCTCCTATACCTTTTACTCCTGGAATATTATCTGATGGATCACCCATTAATGCTTTTAAATCTATAATGTTAATAGGCTCAATTCCATATGCTTCTTTAAATGATTCTACATTATATCTTATATAATCTTTTTGCTTTAATAATTTTATATCTACTTGTGGGGATATTAATTGTAATAAATCTTTATCACTACTTATAATAGTACCAATATAATTATCATCTTCATTACATAATCTAGCAAATGTACCTATAATATCATCTGCTTCATAATTATCTATTTCATAATATTTAATTCCCATATATCCTAACATTTCTTTTGCTTTAGGAAATTGTACTTTTAATTCATCTGGTGTTTCACTTCTACCACCTTTATAAAAGTCATATTTTTCATGTCTAAAAGTTTTTCCTTTATCGAATGCTACTATCATACGAGTAGGATTTTCTTCTGCTACTATTTTATTTATCATATTAGTAAAACCAAATAATGCATTAGTAGGAAATCCTTTACTATTTTTCATTACATTACCTGTGTATGCTGTAGCATAATAGCTTCTAAAAAGTAAATTGTTACCATCAACTAATATTATTTTTTCCATATGTATCCTCCATAATCGATATATCTATTATATCATATTTAATAGTAAGAAAAAACAAATACATTAAATAGTATTTGTTAACTTTTTAACTTTAGATTTAGTACTAGCTAAATTAGCATTATAATATTCTTCATTATTAGTTATTTCACTTAATATATTTATACCACTTGGTAATATTAAATTACTATCATAGTTAGATTCTAATATGCACATATTATCAAATATATCTAATCTATATTGTTCATTATTATATACAAATGAATATCTAATTTTAGTTATAGTTTTATCAAAATTATTAGAATTTAATAATTCATAATATTCATTTTCACTAATCTTTCTATCAGTATGTACTATACTACTACCTTTTCTATCTTGTGATTGAACAGTATAATAATATTTATTTACTCCATCTATATTTCTTCTTCTTAATCTTTTTTCATATTCATTATCTATCATATAAGATTGTTCTATTTCTATAGGTGAATAATAATTATAAAATTCTTGTGATAAATTAGATATATCTACTAAATACTTTCTTTGTTTTCTTACTACTATATTACTACCTATAGATTTACTAACTATATTAATTACTCTATTTATTTTTTCATCAAAATCTGTACTATTATCTACTATATGTAAATTAGTATGTTCACTCCAAGATATCATAGCTAATTCATCTTTTACTCTAGCTTCTTCTATAGTTTCTGTTCTTGCTCCATTATTATCTAATGTATAAAATTGTTCTGCACCTTTAGCTGCTGTTACCAAATGTATTACTGTATCATAATGATCTAATAAATCTATTTTAGATAAATTATTATATTGCAATAATCTATTAAAGCCATCATTATCTATATAAGCATTACCATCTAAAGTACCTCTATCATATATAATTATACATTTATTATCTTCTTTAAAACTTTTAGCACATTCTTCAAAAAATTTCTCATGTTGTAATTGCATATTTAATATGTAATTTTGAAATTCAAAATCATCTAAAGCTTTATTACCAAAACATCTTATACCACCATTTATTAATATAGTAGCAGTTTCTGGTACTATTATTACTTTATAACCTAGTTCTTCAAAATGTTCTTCTATTTTAGTTAAACTTCTTGTTTTGCCTGCACAAGGCCCTCCAGTTAATACTATTCTTGATACAATACTTCCCATTAATATATCCTCCTTATCTTTTTCTTTTGTATATCTAATTCATGTATTGATGCATGTGTTACATTAAATCTTTCTTTATTCATATCTAAATTAATTTCATTTAATATGTAATATAACATATTAATTACACCTCTATGAGTAACTAATAAATTATTATCATATTTATCAATACTTTCTAATAATTTACTTATTCTTACATATAAATCAAACATAGATTCTCCAAATGGATATCTATCATATATACCTACATTATTAAAATACTGTGGATAAAGTTCATGTGCTTTTTTCTTATCCATTCCATTTAATACACCTTTATCTAGTTCTCTTAAAGAACTACTTACCTCTATATCTTTATGTAATTTATTATTAACTATACTAGCTGTTTGTCTAGCTCTTAAAACATCACTACATACTATTTTATTTATTTTTAAATTACTAATAAATTGTATACTATCTTCTACTTGTTTTACTCCTTCATCTATTAAACCAACATTACTATATCCCCCAACATATGACTCATCATCTAGTCCATGTCTCATTAAATATATCATATTACCTCCATGTGTATATTTATACACTTTTAATCTGCTTAGAAAAATGTATTAAAATACATTTCTATCTATATTATTTTTAAATTCATATACTTTAGCAGGTTTAGTACCTGTGAAATGTTCTACTCTATTTGTTTCCTTTACTAAGTTTAAACCTATTAATTTTTTTCTAAAGTTACGTCTATCAAACTTTTTATTAAGAATAGTTTCATATACTAGTTGTATTTCTGGCATTGTAAATCCATTAGGATATAAATATTTAAGTAAATCTGTACTATTTATTCTTACTTTCAAAGTTTCATATGCTTTATTTAATATTTCATTGTGATCATATGCAAGATTTGGAATCTTATCTAATGGAAACCACTGGGCATCACTAGTTTTTAAAGTATCTTTAGATAATATATATTTATCTTTATCTACAATACCTAAATATCCTAGTCCTACCATACGCATTATAGGAGATCTATCTATTTTACTAAATACATCAAATAATTCTATATGTATATTAGTAATACCTGTCTTTTCTTTTATCTCCCTATTCATTCCATCATTTACTTCTTCATCATTATATAAAGCACCACCTACTAATGCCCACATATCTTTAAATGGTTCATTCTTTCTTTTAATAAGTAATACTTTAGTAATACCTTTATCCATAGTAAATATAGCACTTACTACATGTATACCTTGATTTTTATACTTTGGGTTACTCTTTATCATATATCATCACATCTTCATTATAAGTGTATTTATATACACTTGTCAAGTATAAAATTAAAAAAATAGATAAAATCTATTTTTCGTTTATAATATTTCTTAATTTCTCTATATTTTCTACTTTAGCAAATTTACTATCTTTTACATATTGATATGTATTTTCATCAATACCATTAGTAGCATTCAAATCTAATCTTTTTTCAAGTAATTTATTAAATATATCTATTTCTTTAGAACTAATTATTTTATCTTCAGTAATAATATCAATATATAATTGTGCTACAGGCATTGCTAAATGTCTTTTATTAATATCTAATTTTTCTAAACTAAGTAAATATTCTAATATTTCTTCATCATAGTAATTATATGAAAATATATATTCTAAGGTACCATATTCACTATTAATAGATACATTATTAATATCTACATCTTTATCAACAAAGTATTTAATACATTCCATTTTTTTATATTTTATAGAAGTTCCTAATGGTAAAGAACCTTCAAAATCATTACTATTAATTAATTCTGGTTTCTTTTTTAATTGATAATCTATTTTATCTATATCACAATTTTCTATATTATTTTGAAAATCATCTACTATTTTACTATATACTTTATATTTTTTTCCATTATACTCTATTGTCTCTTTATTACCATTATGTATTAATATAGTAACTGCTAATAATGGTATAAAAAATACTATAGTAAGTATACCAAATACTATTGATACAATCTTTCTAACACGTTTTGTTTTATCTAATCTACTAAGTATAAAGCTTATTATAAATCCAATTAAAGATATAATAAATAGTAATAAGATAATTAATAATATTATTACTATTACATTAACTAAAAGTATTCCCATAAAAGCCATATTATCACCTAATAATGATTATAACATAAAAAGACTAGAATAACTCTAGTCTATATTGTTCTACAATTTTTATATATGTAAACACAATCTTCTATTCCTTCATCTCTACTATTTCTATATATAGAAGGAACTCCTATTAATTTAAATTTATGATTTGATAACTCTCTTATATCACTTACATTAAAATATTTATTATCAAATGCATCTACATGTACAGCAAGATTATCTACAATTTTTAAATTTTTTCTTTGTCTATATCCATATTGATAGTTTACTAATATATCACCATCTTGATTAACAATATTAGTAACATCTTGTGTAACAAAGTCTGCATATAATTCTTTTTTACTATCTATATAATCATATATATTAGAAAGTAATACTATATCATATTTATTTTTTAAACTAGTTATATCAAATACATCTAAAGTATTATAATTTATTCCTTTATCTACTATCTTTTTAACTAATTCTCTTGCTTTATAATAATGTTCTTTATCTCTTAAATATGTATTATTATATATCGCTCTTTCATCTGATATATTGTAAAACATTTTTTTTACTTCAATATTATTTTGATTATTATTTGAATAAATCATATCAAAAAATAATTTTACATCTTCATCTAAATAATCATAAATTTTTTTGTATAAAGAAAAACTAAATACATTATTATTTTCTAATAGCATTACACTTGAATTAGGTCTTATAGCATGTAAACTAGTAAAATATTCTATAAATTCTTCATATTTTAATGCTTGTAAAGCACTAAGTTTTAACTTAGTAAAATAGTATGCTACTCTATTTGTATCAAAACAATCTATATTAGAAGCACCTAAGAGTGCTAAATTAATAATTTGATCACCACTTGATGTAACTGTTAAACAACTTCTATCTTTTATATTTAAAACATTTAAATATGAATCTAAGTTTTCTGTTGTAAAAGTATATATTGGTGAATATCTATCAAATAAAGGTCTTGATGTATATTCCATTAATTCTTTTCTGATAGAATTAAATTTCATAAATTCATATGCATCATGTTCTACTATATTTAATTCACTGATGTTCATATTATCCCCTTCTTCTATTCCAAAACACGTCATATTATAACATACTATTAATAAATTGCAAATTATTGTTGTAAATTTTTTTTCATGGTATAATTAAACTAATTAGGAGGAATATTTATGTATATAAATAATAAAATATTAGTTGGTAAAAACCAATCAAATGAGGCTTCTATTTTATTAAATAGAGCTAATAGACACGGTTTAATCACTGGTGCTACTGGTACTGGTAAAACTGTAACATTAAAAGTATTAGCAGAAAGTTTTTCTGATGCAGGTGTTCCAGTATTTATGGTTGATGTTAAGGGAGACTTAGCTGGTACAGCATACATGGGTGTTGAAAATGAAAATGTACAATCAAGAGTACAATCATTAAATCTTGAAGGATTTAAATATGATAGATATCCATGTATATTCTTAGATACTTATGGTAAAAATGGTCATCCTGTTAGAACTACTATACAAAATATGGGACATAGATTATTATCTAAAATGTTAGATTTATCAGATGTACAAGATTCAGTATTGGCTATAATATTTAAAATAGCTAGAGATGAAGGTAAAGCATTAAATGATTTAAAAGATTTACAATCAATGATAAGTTATGTATCACAAAATAAAGATAAATATATTATGCAATATGGTAATTTAGCACCTCAAACATTAAGTACTATACAAAGAAATGTTGTAGAATTAATGGATAAAATTGAAGATAATTTCTTTGGTACACCAAAATTTGATTATAATCATTTAATTAATACATCACTTGAAACAGGTAAAGGAAGAATTAGTATATTAGATGCACAAGTATTATTTAACTATCCTGATTCATATGTATCTATGATATTATGGTTATTAAATAGTTTATATGATAATCTACCAGAAGTTGGTGATATTGATAAACCTAAATTAGTATTCTTCTTTGATGAAGCACATTTAATATTTAATAATATGCCTAAAGCAGTTGTTGATCATGTTATACAAATAGTTAAATTAATTAGATCTAAAGGTGTTGGATTATACTTTATATCTCAAAGTCCATCTGATATTCCTGAAGAAGTATTATCTCAATTAGGTAATAAAATACAACATGCACTACGTGCATATACACCTAATGAACAAAAAGCTATTAAAGCTGCTGCTGATGGATTTAGAACTAACCCACTATTTGATACTAAAGAAGCAATTCAAAACTTAGCCACTGGTGAAGCATTAGTTTCATTTATTAATGAGGCTGGTGAACCATCAGTTGTTGAAAAAGTAACTATTCTTCCACCTCAATCAAGAATGGGCGCTATTACATTTGAAGAAAGAGCATTTGTAATTAATAATAGTCCTATTGCAAATATATATGAAACTAAAACTAATGAAATTTCAGCACAAGAAATGAATGATGAAGAAATAAGTAAAAGAAATGCAGAAATACAAGCAGAACAAGATAGAATAGCTGAAGAAAAAAGATTAAAAGAAGAAGAAAAAGAAGCTGAAAAATTAAGAAAAGAAGAAGAGAAAGCTGCTAAGGAAGCTGAAAGAGAAGAAGCTAAAAAGAAACGTGAAGAAGAAAAAGCTGCAAGAGAAGCTGAAAGAGCTAGAAAAAATACTGTTGGATATAAGCTTGGTAAGAAAGTTGCTAATAAAACAGCAGATAAAGTTATTAATAAAGGATTAAATGCAGTATTTAAAAGTTTATTCAAATAAAAAGATTGTTATAAACAATCTTTTTTTTATATCTTAATTAATACTATTGATAAAATAATTATAATAGCTGCTATTAATTTTTTTATAAAATTATTTTTTTCTTTTAATATAAAATATGAAAAGAAAATATTTAATATTATTGTAAGAGAGCATAATGATGATACGATTACTACTGAACCTAACTCATATGCTCTAAGTTGTGATATTAACATTATACTACTAGCTAATGAAGTTAATAATATTTGTTTTCTATCCCCTTTTATATATTCATTTTTAAGCTTGCTAATATTTATTTTATCAAATATTGATATACATACAAATGGAATAAATAATATTATAAATACATATATAGGAATATTAAAACATCTTGATAAATTTACATTTAAAAATAATGTTATTGAAAATAATAAACTAGATAATAAACTTAATAATAATATTTTTTTATCTATCCTATTATATTTTCTTCCATCATATAAAACTATCATATTACTTAATAATATTAATATAGCACCTATAAATTTTATTAAAACAAATTTTTCTTTAAAAAATATAAATCCTATAAATATCATAAATGCATAAGAAAATTGTCTTAGTAATGAAAATAATGATACATCTATTTTCTTTCTAACATATACATTAATTCTATCTACAATAGAATATAATATACATGTAATAATTAACATTAAAATTTTATAAATATTTAAATCAAATTTTAGTTTAAAAAAAGGAATAAATAATAATGAAAACAAACTAGTAAGTAAACTTACTAAAGCAATATATGCTCCATTGTTATTCGATTTATTTAATCCTAATTTAAAACTTTGATTATATGTAACAGCACTTACTAAAAATACTATTAAAAATACTAACCAATTATTCATTATTTTTTTAATATATCTTTAATTGTATCATCACAACATACCTTTAATTCATCTAATGTTCCATCGTTATTTATAATATAATTAAATTTACTATTATAATCTTTTAAATCTGTATTATTTATTCGATTTACTAAAGATATTTCATCATACTTATTCATTCTATTTGCTTCTTCTATTTTTCTCACTACTCTAGGTAATTTATTATCAAACTTACTTTTTACTATTATCTTATAATCACATTTATTAAATACATCTAATAATGGTAACAAGAATGAATCTATAATAATTATACTATTATCTGCTTTACATAATTTTTCTTCTATACAATTATTAAAATCATTTTCAATTATCTTAAACCATTTTTTTATAGTATTATGATTATCATATAAATGTCCACACCAATGTTTACCATCATCTGGTATATTTAATTCAGTAATTATTCTATCTTTATATTCATTTAATAATTTAATCATATCTTTATCTAATTTAATTATTTTAGAATCTTCTATTTCTTTACTAAAGTAATTTACTACAGTACTTTTACCACTACCTGAACCACCAGATATTCCTATTATAATTTTTTTAATTGACTTCTTATATACTTTATAATCAGACATTCTATAACATCTACCACATAAATTTTTACTATTTGATATTTCTTTAAATATTTCATTATCTTTATATTTAATAGCTAATTTATCTATAAAGTCATATACAAATAAATCACCTTGTTTATATGCTCTTACTGCTTCACTAAAGTAATAATTTTGATTTTTATAATAATAGTCTAAATTAAATACATTTTTAAAGTCTTCTAATTTATCTATAGAATCAAGTGCTAAAATAGTTCTAATACATTTACTACATAAAGAACAATTTGTAGCTTCTCTTGTACATACATGTAAATTATTTTTAACTATATCATACTTAGAAATAAATTTTATTTTTTCTAATCTATTTTTTTGTGAACCTTCAGAATATATAAATAAATTTCTTGTACTTAATTCTTTACATAATAATAAATCATATCTTGCAGAATCAATTACTGAGCAATCTTCCATATTAAATGTCCATACTGGATAACCAGATGAAAAATAATATACACCAAATAATTTTTGTAATGAATATACACCAAACATTCTTATTAAAGTATGCATTGGAGGTATAGGAAATATACTTCTCATATTTGAATACATATCTATTAATGGAATATTAAATATTTTTGCTACATCTGCTGCTTTCTTATGTAAGCTATTATTTATAGATTCATATGCTCCATTTTTCTTATAGCTATCTGCAACACTCATTATAGTAAAATGAGTTATTTTTCTAGATTTAAGTTTATTATCAATATTACTTAATATACTATTAAATGAATCTACTCCACAAGTAAGTCCTACTCCAACTGCTCCCCTATTTTCTATATTATTTGCAGTTTCACATTTTATATTTATATTAAATAAATTATTATGACTATTTCTTTTTAATAGAGGAATTAAATATTCAGTTATTTGATAATATAAATCCTCACTCACTGGTGCTTCACAAGTAATATCATGATTATATTTCATTCCATAATAGAATAATGGAATTAAAAATGCATCACTTCTTTCGTAACATAAATATTTTTCATAGATACTATCTACTTCAACAAATATTTTATTTATTTTACCATCTACTGTGACTTCACTTATTAATCTACTTTTATCCTCCATTTTTTTAACATAAGGTTTTCCTATTGTTAACATAATATCACACTCTCATTTTATATTCTTCTTTAATAATATCTGTATAATTAAATACTCTATTGAAAACAATATCAAATTGTTTTTTATATTTTTCTTTATCACTTTCATTTAATTTATTATAGAAATCGTAAAATGGATATACTTTTAAATATGTATCTTTATCTTTTACACATATTAAAAATGAACACGTAATATTTTCTAATTTATTATTATTAAAATAATAATTTAAAACTAATGAATATTGTGGCAATGTATCCCATATTACAAAATCAGATGTTGGTGAAATAATTAATCCACCAATACTATATATATTTTCTTCATAATTCATATTTTGAATTATATGTGGATGAGTAATAATTACTTCATCACATTTAATATCTTTAAAAAATTCAATTAATTTTTTTGTATTTTTTCCTGGAAATATATTATATTGTCCACCAATATGTGGATACATTATAACATATCTATTATCTTCTTTTAACTTACTTACTTTATTTTTTATATCATTTAAATATTTTTCTTCAAATGATATATTATTATCTATTATAGGAGTAAGTTTTTTATTAAATATTTTTTCTATTTTAAGTCTTGTATCTGAGCTTAATTTAAAATAACATTTATCAAAAAAATTATTTATATCTCTGTGTATAAAAAAATTAGTGTCTCTTAATATATTAATTTTATATTTAGTATTATCTATTTTAACTTTATTCATATGATAGTTAGTAGCATCTGTATATCCTAATACTGATAACTTAATATCATTAAATTCATAATTAGCTATTCCATCATAATTATTAGTTTCAATACCAAAATATTTAATATCTCTTTTATTCAATTCATTAATAGTAGTATCAATACCTTCATATCCTCTATCTAATACATGATTATTTGCTAAAGAAATACAGGATATTCCAATATTCTTTAATGAATCTAAAAAACTAGATGGAGTACAAAAAGAAAAAGTACTTTTTGTATAATTATCATTTCCTATAGTAGTATCTAAGTTTGCTACTACTAAATCAGATGATTTAAAATAATCTTTTAATGGAGATAACATTTCATCAAAATTATAACTATTTCCATTCTTAGCTTTCTTTAACATTTTTTTATCACAAACTATATCACCAATTACAGTAATCTTTGTCATTTTCTATCCAACACCCATTCACTATATTTATTATTTTGTTTTTTCTTCTTTTTGATAATTCTACAATGAGGTAATACTACTGTAGAATTAGCAGGTACATTTTCAGTTACTACACAATTAGCACCTATACGTACATTATTACCTATTTTAACATTACCAATTATTTTAGCACCTGTACCAATATATACATTATTACCTATTGTAGGGGCACCATAACCTTTAGAGTCAGTAAGTGTATTTGAACCTATTGTTACATTATTAAATATTACACAATTTTTTCCTACTTTAGCACCAAAACTTATATATATTCCAAATAATCCATGTGGTGTTATAAAAGGATTAATATTTTCTATTATAGGAATTAAACAATGGGTCTTTTTCATTATTCTAAAAGATTTCAAATATCTAATTTTATTTAGTACACTATTCTTATTCTTTATTATCTTATTTCTATAATTCCAAAACTTTTTAGTTTCATATAAATATTCAGGCGTAAAATGTTTTTTATATCTATTAATAATAACACCCCCAATTTAACTTTTATTGGTTCTCTATTATAGAATAAAAAAAAATATTTTTCAAATTATAACCATTTATTTATACCATTTAAAATTATAACATTTATAAATTATTTAGTAAATTTTTTTATTAATTTTTTTCTCTCTTTTTCAGTTATTTCTAAACCATATCTAATTCTATATTCATCATTTATATCATCTTTATTTATAGAGTTATAAAACTTTTTATATAATAAATTTTCACATGTATGATATATACATCCTTTGTTATCTTCAGTATAACCTGCTAAAGTACAAATTTTTACTATATCATTAAATACCTTTGTAGATTCATATTGTTTTTCTAAACTAGTTAAACCTATTAAAGCAGTAGCTGCTTCTATATTAGCATTTCTTTCAAGAACATATATATTTTCATTCTTTTTATACTTAAATAATCTAATATATCTAGTAACCTGTGTAATAGGTCTTGGAAAAATATATTCTTTTTTGACTAATAAATCCATTAATTTATCATATACTTCACTAACAACAGTACAAGGTGACTCAACTAATCTTTTACCCATTAAATATTGATAAGAATGTTCTATTTCATGTAATATACAGAATAAAAGTAAATATTTCATTAATCTAGGATTATCTTCATTTGGGCAAAAAGATTTATAATTTTCTTCAATCCAATTAGGTAATTTTCTTAAATTAAAATATATAGATTCATAATTTGGACAGAATTCTGCTATATTACCTACTCTCCTTCTAATAATTCTATAATCTATTAAATAATTATTATTAGAATCTTTAGGCATTAAAAAATCAATTAATTCTTCTAAATGATAATCTCTTAAATCATGTATATCCATTTGTGATAAAAGATATCTTAATTTAAATAGTTCTTCCTTTGTTTTTATAATATGTGACATATATCCCCCTAAATAATATTATTTATTTTAACTATTATATACATCCACGCACATAAAGACAATAGATTAGTTATTAGAAATTTTAAATGTTTAGTTTTATGATGAAATAAAGACATACTAAGCAAACTACCTAGTGAACCTCCAAAAATAGAAAAAAGTATCAATACCTTTTCTGGTATACGATACTTATGTTTAATAGCTAATCTCTTATCAATAAAATACATGATAAAACTAATTATATTAATTATAACTATATAAATATTAACTATTAAGTTCATTTTCTAAATCACTAATAGCATTCTTAACATATTCTATTATTTCATCATCTTCCAAAAATACACCATTACGTATTCCTTCTTCTAATTCATGTCTAAATGCAGTAATATATTCTTCCTTAAAATAAGCTATTCTACTACCATAATCTATATCTATTACAGGTAATTTATCAACCATTCTTATCTTATTATTTGTAAATTTATATCTTTTTAATAAAGCATTTAAATGAATATAAAATATTATTCCTTGTAATAATCTATTTTTTGGAAACATTTCTTCCAAATAATTAATCATATCCAAATATGGCATTAATATTTCTTTTTCTTTAAATTCATCAAAATTAAAGACAAAGAAATATTCACTAACTAATTCTTTTAAATCAAATAATTCTTCTTCATACTCTTTTAATTTATCTAAAAGCATATCAAAGAATTGACTAAATATATCTATAAAATTTAAATAATTAGTAGCAAACTCTTCATTAAATATATTATTGTTTTTCCTGATAAAATCATCTAATTTTATCATTAAATCTCTATCTACAGCATACATATTTTGTGATTCTAAAATCATATCTATCATTGTTTGAATCTTCAATATATATTCTTTATCTTTGTTTATCACAAAAAATCACCTTTGTATTTCTTTAATAACTATATTAATTATAACATAAAAAAAGATGATTAAAATCACCTTTTTCAATTAATTTACTAAAGTTCCTACTTTTTTTCCTTCTATTATTTTTTGCAAATTACCATGTACATGCATATTATATACAATTATTGGTAAATTATTATCCATACATAAAGTAGTTGCTGTTGAATCCATTACATTTAATTTCTTATTTAAAACATCTATGTATGCTATTTCTTTAATCATTTTAGCATCTTTATTCTTTTTAGGATCACTATCATATATACCATCTACATTAGTAGCTTTAAGTACTATATCAGCATTTATTTCTGCTGCTCTTAGTGCTGCTGCAGTATCAGTTGAGAAGAATGGATTACCAGTACCACATCCAAATATAACTACTCTTCCCTTTTCCATATGTCTATCTGCTCTTTTACGTATATAAAACTCTGCTATTTGTCTCATTTCTATACCTGTTTGTACTCTTGCTTCTACTCCTAATTGTTTAAATGCATCACCTATAGCTAAAGCATTCATAGTAGTACCTAACATACCTATATGATCTGATGTACATCTATCCATTTGTTGATTAGAACGTCCTCTCCAAAAGTTTCCACCACCTACAACAATAGCAATCTCTACTTTTGTCTTTTCTAATACTTCTTTTATTTCAGAACAAATTTCTAATACTTTTTCAAAATCTATTCCCATTCCTTTAGAACCTGCTAAAGATTCTCCACTAAGTTTAAGTAATACTCTATTATATTTTTTCATATGTTCCTCCTTTATGTAGTATTATATCACTTATTTTTATTCAAAAAAAAGAATAATCACAAAAATTATTCTTCTATAGAATATTCGTATAATATTGTAGCAATTTTAGAAGTTACAACTGGTGTATCTAAATATGTATCATCATATGTAGCAGTTACAGTAACTGTAGTATATGCACCTGGTTCTAAAACTTCTGATGGAGATTTAAAATCATATTTTACGGCTGGAGATCCATCAACTTGCTCATCAATTGATACATTAAGTAATTTAGCTACTTTACTACTAGTATTTTTTAATGTAACTTCATATACTACTGTATCTCCTGATTTCATTAAACTTGCATCAAATGTAGCAGAATTATCACTAAATGATGGAATACCTGCTGTAGCAAGGCCAATAACCTTTACTGGTTCTATTTTTACTACTTTTACATCTTGTCTTAATGCTGATTCTTTTTCAGTTGGTGTATCAATTATTTCACGAACATCTTGTGAAATAGTTGAATAACCTACAGATAAAAGTAATGTTATGGCAACTAATCCAACCATCAATAGGCTTTTAGCACTTTTTATTGAATCCATATATATACCTCCTATCTTACTAATAATTATTATATCAAATATTTACAAATATTTCTATATTAATTGTAATATTGTTTAAAAATTATTTCTATATTAGGAGACATTAATCCCATTTTTAAATTGGCATCAAATACTAAGTTTTTTTGGTTCTCATTTACTGTAAATGTTAAATTAGTTTGATTAAAACCAGATTTAGCACTTAATGTATGAGTACCATAATATACATAAAATTGTTTTGTACTATTATTTGGTATACTACCCATTAAATATCCATCAATAAATATATCTATTGGCATAGCACATCCTACTACTCTTTTTCCTCTTATAAATGTTATACTACCTACATTATCATTTAAATTATTATTTTGTGGTACTTGATAATTTGATATAGGTGCTCCACAATTACTACAAAAAGCTCCTACTTGATTACTTGCTCCACATCTACTACAATTCATAATTCACCTACTTACTAAAACTAATTACATCTATTTTAACTCTTTTAGAAACATCCATTCCACATTTACTATATGCTAAATAATTAATATGTTTTTGATTATCATTAATTAATACTCCTATAGTACCAGAATCACATCCACAAAATATGGCTAATACATGTTCTCCATAATATAATGGAAATGTTTTTGTTTCTCCATTATTTATTTGTCCTAGAAATACATTATCTACTTTTACATCAAAAGGAAATATACCACCAAATTGTTTCTTTCTTTGTATAGTAATACTTCCTATTTGATTATTATTTATTTGATTACCACAATTACTACAAAAAGCACCCATTTGATTTGTTGCACCACATCTACTACAGTTCATATTTACCTCTATTCATATTTATTCTTAAAATAATTAATTAATGGTTTAACTGATATTTCACTATTAGTTAATCTTTTAATTACTTCTTTACCATTATAACTACTTCCATGTATATGTATATTTTCATTTAAATACTTGGTAATATCTTTTATATTACCACTTGTTAATATTTCATCAATACTACCTAAATCTTTTTCAATAGCATTTATATACATACCATCATATATATTACCAATTAAGTATGAAGGAAAATATCCAAATGCACCTTCTGACCAATGCATATCTTGCATTAATCCATCACTATCTTCTATAACATCTACACCTAAATATTCTTTCATCTTCTTATTCCACATACTAGGTAATTCATCTATACTAACATTATTATTAAATATTTCTTTTTCTATTTCATATCTAATTATTATATGTAAACAATAAGTTAATTCATCTGCTTCTGTTCTTATTAAACTAGGTACTACATAGTTTAAATCTTTTACAAATTCATCTATAGTTAAATCTAATTTTAATATATCTTTTATCTTATCATATATAGGTTTCCAAAAGTTAATATTTCTTCCTAATATATTTTCATAAAATCTAGATTGACTTTCATGTAATGCGAATAAATCTATATTTTCTTTAGATATATCACTAGCCATATTTTGCTCAAATATACCATGTCCACCTTCATGTATTATAGTAGATACAAATGATATAGGATTATCTGTATGAGAGAATGCTATACGAATATCATTATTAGACATCTTTTCCATAAATCCATGTGGATATATACCAAGACTACCTCTTTCCATATCAAATCCAATATACTCAAGTAAAAATTTAGCACATTCCATTAATTCATCTCTACTATATTTCTTTATATATGTAGTTTTTACTAAATTATCATTTTTTACTCTTTGTATTAATGGTATTAATTCTACTTTTAATTCTTCAAATAAATTATCTAATACATCTTGAGTCATACCTCTTTCATGTACATTTAACATAGCATCATATAAATTCATATCTGGTTCTAAATAACTATAATATTCTTTAGTTACTTCTATTACTTCTTTAAGATATGGCTTATATAATTCATAATCATTATTAGCTTTAGCACGTTCCCATACTTTATTAGCTTTTGAACATACTTCATTATATCTTCTTAAAAAATCTTCTGGAATTCTTTCATTTTTAATTAAATAATCATAATTATTCTTTTGTATTCTATAATAATCACTATTTATATCACTTTCTGGATCATTAATATAATCAATTAATAATTTTTTATATTCACTACTTGTAGCTAATTTAAATAATTCTACTTGTTGTTCATTAATTATATCAATTAGGTAATCAGTACCCTTTGGTGATATTTCAATCATTAATTCCCAATGTAATAAATTTATAATATATTGTTTTTTATACAACATTTCATTATATTCTTTTAACTTTTCTATCATATTAACCTCCTATACAAAATTATATCATAAAATATGTTATAATTATATTGGTGATAGCATGTTCATAATTATTATGTCTATTTTTTATTTTTTAATAAGTATTATTACATCTATTTTTTTCATAAGAAAAAAATATAATACTGATAATACTCATGTATTTAAATATTTATCCTCATATCTAGTAATAATTATAGTATATTTTATATTATTAATACTTAACTATTACTTTTATAATTTAGATTCTAAAATAGTATCATATAAAGATTTACATGATAAAATAACTATTACTCATGTAACTACTAGTTCTATCCAAATATTATTAGGTTTAATATTTAATATGATACTTAATATATCTTTTTACTATATAACTAAGAAAATATATATTAAACTATTTAATAATAAATTTAAATATATTATATTATTTATATTTATTATATTATTATATAGTGGTATGATGTTTGGATATTTAAGTTTTTATGGATTTGTAACTAAATTTTATATAAAAAATATTATATTAAATATATTAAGATATGTATCAACATTCCTTCCTATAATTATCTTTCCATTAGACATATTTATTATAGATAAACTAAAAAAGCAAGATTAAATCTTGCTTTTATTTTTTTACTATTATTCATTTATTTTTACAAAATTACTTTTACCTGTATTAGTATCAATTATTACTTTACCTACTATATTAGAAGATTTTGAATTTTCATATACATTTATACTAATATTTTCTCCCACTGAAGTAATAGAATCTAAATTTGTAATAAAATACTTATTTTCTACTAATTTAGAAAAACTTATATCACTTAAATCATTATATTTTCCATCAAAGCTATGCTTAATGATAATATAATTATTTTCTAATCCTTCAGTAATTAAGTATACTCCATTATCTGTTTCTACTATTTTTTTAAAATCAGACCATGTTTCTTTTGAATTATTCCAAATTAATTTACCATTATTTATATCTCTTGCCTCTATAGTATTTCCATATGCTACATAAGCATATTTTTTTCCAAGTAAAACAATTGAATTTTCTAAATATGTTTCTTTTTTATCAGATATTCCTAAATCTAATGTCCACACTTTTTTATTATCATTTGATTTAGCTACCATTAGTATTTTTAATTTACCATCTGATAATTCTATTTTATCTAATGATACCTTTTCTACAGATATATCTTTTTCATATTGATATACTATATTTTTATCTGTAGCATTAGATACTTCTTCTTTCTCTAATTCATCTTGTTTTTGTATTTTATTTACTTTGCCTTCTTTAGATTGACATCCAGTTATAAATATTAGCGCTACTATACAAACACTAAATAACTTATAAAAATTAAATTTCATAATAATCCCTCTATTTTATTGCTTATTAAATGTAAATGACTTATTTTCAGCATTAAATGATAATGTACCTACTTTAACAGATTCAGTCATATCGTTTTGTACATCAAAAGTAATAGTAGATCCATTTACTACATTTTTAGATACATCTACATATGAATATCCATTTTCATTATCAGTAATATATTTATTAATATTTTCTTCATAGAAAATAGTTTTACCTGTTGAAAGGTCTTTTATTTCAATAGCACTTGAACCATTTTCTCCTTGGCAATCTATTAATTTACCATTTATTTCTAGTAAAACATGTATTACTGCTTCTTTAAAATTATCAATCCATAATACTTTTCCAGTTTGAATATCACGACATTCTACTCCATTTTTAGTACTTAATAAATAATAATTTCCTACTTGATTTGAAATTGTGCCAATTAAACCTATATGTGTAGGTAAATTACCATTATCTAATGACCATACTAATTCTCCATCTTCAGTTCTAGCTTCAATAGATTCTTTACAAGTACTATCAGATAAATAATAAAATACTGATTTTACTGTTTTAACTTTTTTATCTGTATTAGTATATGATTTAGCTTTATAGTTAGTAGCAATCTTTGATTTTTTTAAAGCTACTATTCCATCATTACCATAAACAGTACCAACTGTTAAACTATTTTCCTTAACATATGTATCAAATGTTGTAACATAATTTTTTGAATTTTTAAATTTTTCTTTTAATTCATTACCTACTTTAATAATTTCATCTTTATTACTATTTTCTGATTTATTATATAATAATATATAATCTGTATCATTCTTCATTAATAATGCATATACATATTCCTTTTTATTATCTTCATCCTCAAGAGATACTACTGCTTCATAAGTATTTTTACTCTTTTCTAATACATCAATATTAGTTACTCCAATATCTTGTAATATAGAATCCTTATTATCTGCAAATTGTACTTCTAATTGAGTATTATTAGTAAATTGATATACTTCTAATCCATAGTATTTATTATCATCTACTATAGCAGTATCCTTCTCCTCAATAGATATCTCTTCATTCTTTTGAATTTTTTTTACATTTCCTTCCTTACTCCCACATCCTGTTACTATCATAGTTGTTACTAGCCCTAAGGCACATACTTTAAATATTTTATTTTTCATAATTTTTCCTCCTCTTTACACATACAATTCTAGTGCTCACTTTTTTCATAAAAATATTATTTTTGTTTCAAAGTTGTAAATTATTTAGGAAAAATTAAAATAAATGTACTTCCATGACCTATTTTTGACTTAATATCTAGTTTTCCATCATGTAAATTCATTACTTTAGTAACTATTGATAACCCAAGTCCTGCACCACCATGCGCTCTAGATCTAGCTTTATCTACCCTATAAAATGGTTCTACTATTTTACTTATTTGTTCTTCTTCTATACCTTTACCATAATCTATTACTTCTATATATTTATTATTATTATCTTCATATGTTTTTATTTCAATATTAGAATTATCTTCTGATATTTCTATCGCATTTCTTACTAAATTAGATATAGCTAAACTAACTAACATCTTATCACAATATATTTCTTTAATATTATTATCTATTAATAACTTAATATTTTTACTATTTAATTTAGAATCTAATTCTATTTTTAATTCACTAAATATATCCTCTAACTTAATATTTTGTTTATCAATGTTATTGTTAGATTTATATGATATAGCTAATAACTTTTTATACATATCAGATATCCTATTTGTTTCACTTTGTATATATTGTAAATATTTTATTTTTTGTTCTTCATTTAATTCTGCATTTTCTAATAATTTAGAATATCCATATATACTAGTTAATGGTGTATTCATTTCATGTGATAAATTATCTATAAATAATTGTTTACTATCTATCATAGAAACTAATTCATCATTTCTTCTTTGCAATTCATGACTCATTATATTAAAATCACGTGATAATTGTCCTATTTCATCTTTACCTTCTTTTAAATTAATATCAAAATTACCACTAGATAATTTAGACATTTCTTTTTTCATTTTAAATAATGATCTAGTTAAAGCTTTCGATATAATGAATGCTGCAAAAATTACTATTAAAAATGTTATACCTAATAAAACTATACATAGTTTAATCATATTACTTCTACTATCATATACATCTGTAATATCTTTTGCATATACTAATATATTATTATCATCTAATTTAAGTGCTAAAGCAGAATAATATTTATTATCTACTTTTTCTATTAATGAATTATAACTTTCATCATCTATATTTTCTATTATTTTATTTAAATTATTTAATTTATCATTATTAGTATATTTTAATTCACTATTTTTATATAGTAATAAATATTTACCATTCTTTTCATTATATGAACCTATAATAGATAGTACTTCTTCATATGTATATCCATTATATTTTTCCATTGTATTATTTATACTTACTTTTAAATTATCTATTTCTCCTGTATAGGCTTTAGTTTGTATATCCAAATTATTATTAAAACTTCTATTTATCAATAAACTCGATATAATAACTATAACAATCATAGATGGTATTATTATTCCTAAAAATATTTTACCCGATAATTTCATAATATTAATCTTCCTTCATTTTAAATCTATATCCATATTTAAATACTGTTATTATAGAATCTTCTAAATCTAATTTTTTTCTTAATCTAGTAATATGTATATCTATAGTTCTAGTATCTCCTAGATACTCATATCCCCATACCATTTCAAGTAATTTCTCACGTGATAGTGCTAAATTCTTATTACGAATTAATACTTCTAATAAGTCAAATTCTTTAGTAGTAAGTTCTACTTCTTTACCATTCATTAATACTGTTCTTTCATTAAAATCTATTTCTAAATTTTTATATTTAAATGTTTCATTAGTTTTACTACTTCTTCTAAGTACTACTTCTACACGTGCTAACAACTCCATTGGATCAAATGGTTTAGTTATATAATCTTCAGCACCTAATTTTAATCCTTTTACTTTATCTATAGTTGAATCTTTAGCAGTTAAAAATATTACAGGTATATTTCTTTTTATAAAACTATCTACTAATTCAAATCCATCTTTACCTGGAAGCATTATATCTAATAATACTAAATCAGGTTTAAAGCTATCTACTATATCTAGTGCTTTATTACCATCTTCAGCTTCATTACAGTTATATCCTACTATTTCTAAGTTAACTCTAATTAACTCTCTTATTTTATCTTCATCATCTACTATAAGTATCTTCTTCATATTCTCACCTAGAATAATTATAACAAAAAAAGATAGAATTATCTATCTTTCACATGATTTTAAATCAGCTATAATACTATCTTTATCCATATCTTTACCTATGAATACAAGTTTAGTCATTCTATCTCCTATTTCTTCATCCCATATTTCTTGTATATCAGGATTTTCTGCTAAAATAGCATTCTTAGTTTCTTCATCCATAGCTGCTAACCATTTATCTACTTCAGTTAATACTTTTTGCTTTCCACTCTTTTCAAATACATAACAATTATCATTATTTTCAGTTAAATATAAATATCCTTTACTTCTAATAATACTCTTATCATGTTTATCTATTATAGATTTAAATGAATCTAAATCCATAGGTTTTCTTGATGTATATACAAAAGTATCTATACCATATTCTAATGCTTCTCCATCTTCATGTTCTTCTGGATTTTCAAATGCTTCAATCCATCCTGCTGACATAGATGCTTCTTCTAAATTAAAATTATTAGTATCTATCATTTCATCTATATCAACATTACAATAATCTGTTTCAATTATTTTAGCATTAGGTTGTAATGCTTTTATAATACCTTTTACTTTATTTAATTGATCACTAGATACTTCTGATACTTTATTAAGTACTATTACATTACAGAATTCTATTTGTTCAATAAGTAAATTTTCTATATCATCTTCATCTAGATTTTCTTTTAATAAGTCATTACCACAATTAAATTCATTAGACATTCTAAGTGCATCTACTACAGTTACTACATTATCTAATCTACATATATCAGGTATACCATACATTCTAGTTGAATCATTCATAACTGCTATAGTTTGAGCTATAGGAAGTGGTTCACATATACCACTCGCTTCTATTAATATATAATCAAATTTACCACTACTAATTAATTCATCTAATTGTTCTAATAAATCTGTTTTAAGTGTACAACATATACATCCATTAGATAAAGGTACTACATCTCCTTTATCTTCTTTCTTTATATATCCACTATCTTTAATTAATTCTTCATCAATATTTACTTCACCTATATCATTTACTATAAGTGCGATATGTTTATCTTTATTATTTTTTAATATATGATTCATTAAAGTAGTTTTACCACTACCTAAATATCCAGTTAAAACTGTTATTCCTACTAAATTATTATTCATTTTTATTCCTCCACGAGGTATATTATATCATTTTTTATAAATAAAAAATAGGTATCAAATACCTATTTTTCTCTTATTTTATACATTTCTATATAACTTTTATTTTGATCTTTAGGATCTAAATCAACATCTCTTGCCATATCTTTATATTTACCTTTAGGTAGTAACGTGAACGCTAAATTATGTTGCTTCCATTCATATACTAAATCATCAACTGTTCTATAAGATTTATAATCACTACTATGTATAGGATGAATACTAATTAATTTACTAACTATAATTTTCATATCATGTTCATTAGTTATTTTATATGAATTATATATTTTCCAATTATCATATTTATATTCTACATTATATTTAGTACCTTTATAATCTAATATATAATTAGTACCATTTAGATTTATTATATTTATATTATCTTTATTATTTATATTAAAGAAAATACTTATTATTATAAATATTAATTTATACATGTATACTCCTAATGATGATGGTGATGATGATGATTTTCAGGGTTAAATTCTATATGACATTCTACTTCATCACATGCTTCTTCTTCAGTTTCTAATATAGCATGACAAATATTATGTTCACTTAATTCTTCTCTTATTTTTCTTTTTACTTCTTTTATATTATTACTTTTAGTTACTATATGCATTGTAGCTAGAGTTTTATATCCATCCATACTCCATATATGTATATGATGTATATCATCTACTTCATCAATACTTAATAAATGTTTTTTTAATTCTTCTATATCTATATCTTTTGGAGTTTTTTCTAGGAATAAATCTAATACTAATTTTAAATTTTTTAATGCATTTATAAGTATAAAACATGCTACTAAAATACTCATTATAGGGTCTATAATTTTTATATCAGTAAAGTTCATTATAATAGCACCAACTAATACTACTATCCAACCTAATACATCTTCTAACATATGTAAATTAACTGATTTTTGATTAATAGAATCTCCTTCTCTAGTTATATAAGCTGCTAAAAAATTAAGTACAACTCCTATAATAGCAAATATTATCATACCATTATAATTTATATCTACTGGATTAAATAATCTCTTTATAGCGCCTATAATAACTAATATAGAACCTACTAATAATATAGTAGTAGTTATTACTCCTCCTAATACTGAATATCTTATATATCCATATGTATAATTATTATCTGCTTTTTTCTTACTTTTCTTTTCTAATATATATGATATACCTATTGATAATGCATCTCCTAAATCATGTATAGAATCAGAAAGAATTGCTACTGAATTAGTTAATAATCCTCCAAAAAATTCTAATATAGAAAAACTTATATTAAGTAAGAATGCTACTAAAATATTCTTTTCTGTTTTCATTCTTCCTCCTTTATACTATCTACTATTAATTTTAATTCTAATACTAAACTATTTAAATCTTCATACATATTCCATACTGAATCTTCACTTAGTACTCCTGCAGGAATCTTTTCTATTTTATTTTCTTCATATAATTTTTTATCTTTAAACCAATTCTTACTTCCATAATATTTATTTAATTTAACAATATCTTCTTTTGTATCATTTAATTTATTAATACTTTCTTGTAAATTATTAATACATTCCAATGCTTTATTTAATCTTTCTTCATTAGTAGTTATTCTATCTATCATATTATCACCTATATATATATTAACACATTATAGATAAAAAGATATACTTAAGTATATCTTTATTATTCGTTACTCTTTAAACTTGTTACCATATCTATACTTTTTACTTTGCGTGCTAAAAGATTAGATACTAAATATGATACAGTAAATGTTCCTACAAAGCCTATTATATATGTTGGAATATTAATCCATGCTCCAAAGTCATAATGTTCTTCTATAGCTGTTTTAAACATCCAATCGGTTAAATAATAACCTAAAGGTAATCCTATAATAATAGATATAATAGCTATCCAATTATTTTGTTTTATAAATATTTTCTTAATTTGTTTATCTTTAAATCCTAATACTTTTAATGTAGCAAATTGATATTGTTTTTCTATATATGATAGTATTCCTAAATTATATATAATTAATGAACCTAATACTACAGCTACAAATATAATAAGTATAATCATAGTTTTCATCATAGATAACATATTAGTCATACCTTCTTCTAATGATTTTATATCTTGTATTATTTCTACATTATCTATTGCACTATTTTTAGCTATATTATCATTTGTATATAATGAATCTGGTATATATTCCATCTTAGTAACTGATTCAAAGTATTTACGTGTCATAGTAACATTTTGATTTTGTGGATCTTTATTAAATCCTACAATCTTAGAAGTATAATACTTATCACTACCATATATATGCCATGTTATTTCATCACCTAATTTATATTTTTTAGTAGATGCTAACTTATATGTAACATATACTCCATCATCTCTATTTACGTCAGTAAATCTATCTTTCTTATCTACAAATCTAACATAACCTTCTGCATCTGTAACAAATATGTTATTAGCATCTCTCTTATCACCATTTTTTATTTCAATACCATAACTTTTACTTGTTTTACTTCCATATTTATTAGTTAATTCTTTTACTTCTTCACTTGTTATATCTTCTTTTAATACTAATTTATATTTAAAGTTATATAAATCACTAAATTGTAAATCAACAAAATGATTCATACTATCTAACATACCAAATGCACATACTATTAACATAGTACATCCTACTACTCCAGCTATCCCCATAAATGTTCTCATTTTATTTCTTACTATATCTCTAGCATTCCATTTACTTGCAAAACTTAATTTTTTAAATATACCTTTAGTTGTTAAATTTAATGAATTCTTTTTAACACTTGGTATTTTTGTTCTTAAACTTTCTGCTGGATTTTCTTTTAATATAGTTCTACATGTTATTAATGTAATAATTGATACACCTATTATTACAAGTAATGTAACTATATAATTTTTAAGTGCTAAATAAGGAACTCCATTAGGTATTTCAAAGAATGCCATTTCTAAATTTATAAATACTGTTCCTATAATAAAATATCCTAGTACTAATCCACATATACCTGCAAGTAATGATATATAAAATCCATAACTCATATAATGTAATAATATTCTAAAATTACTAAATCCAAGTGCTTTTAAAGTACCTATTTGTACTCTTTGTTGCTTAACAACACGTGTCATAGTTGTAATAACAGATAAAAGCGCTATAAATAAGAATAATCCTGAGAATACTCCTACATATGTTTTTCCCTCATCTATTTCTCCTTGATATGCATTATATGACTTAGTATCTTCTATATTTATAATTGCAATAGCACTTTTTATATTATCTTCTATATCTAATTTTACTTTATCTCTTTTAGATACATCATCAATATCTACCATTACACTATTAAATATATAATAATCTTTATAATTAAAATCTTTTACTTGTTCATTAAATACCTTTTCATCTTCTATACCCATTTTCTTCATTGAATAAGATTTAACATAATCTTCTGGTATTTCATTTATTGATAAATAACAAAAACCAAATTCTTTTCTTTCTGGATATAATTCAGAATCATCTTTTGTATCATATAAATGATCTGGTACATTCACAAGTCCTAATACTTTTTCTTTTAATTCTATGCTATCATATTTTACTAATATAGTATCTCCTACTTTTATATTATTTTCTTTAGCATAAAATTCATCTAACCATACACCTGATTTATTCTTATCAAATTTAATTCCATCTTTTACATAAAATTTAGATATATTATTAGATTCTATAAAATTAAGAAGTAATACTCTATCATTATCTGTTGTACCATTAACTGATAATTTTGCCTCAGCATCTTTAACATTATCTATCTTTTTTATATTATCTAAATCTTCTTTAGTAAAATTATTACCAATTAAATTTAAATCTTGTAAATTATTTTCTGTATAAAACTTATCTGATGTTCTACTCATACCATCCATATATGACTCTATTCCAGAATAAGCCATTATACCTATCATAACCATTAAAAATATAGTTACGAATTGTGACAAGTTTCTTCTTATGTCACGTATCATTTTTTTTCGTAACATATTACCAAACTACCTCATCTATATTTTTTGGATGTTCATTTGTTTCAATACTTTCTATTTTACCATTCTTAACTCTAATTACTCTATCTGCTATATCAGCTATTAAAGCATTATGAGTAACTATTACTACAGTATTTTCTCCATTATTAGCATCACATTGTTGTTTTAATAATTTTAATACTTCTACTCCAGTTGTTGAATCAAGTGCTCCTGTAGGTTCATCACATAATAATAGTATTGGATCTTTTTCTATAGCACGTGCTATACTAACTCTTTGTTGTTCTCCACCTGATAATTGATTTGGAAATTTATTAGCATGCATATCTAATCCTACACTTTTTAAAACTTGCATAGGTTTCTTTTTAGTTTTAACTATATCTTTAACTAACTCTACATTTTCTAATACTGTTAATGTTGGTAATATATTATAAAATTGAAATATAAAACCTACATTATTAGCTCTATACTCTGTTAATTTAGCATCATTAAAACTAGATATTTCATTATCTCCTACTATTATTTGTCCACTAGTTACTTTATCCATACCACCTAATAAATTAAGTATTGTTGATTTACCTGCTCCTGATGGTCCTAATATAACTACAAATTCTCCTTTATTAATAGAAAAATCTACACCATCTAATGCATTAAAATCTTTACCACCTGTATTATATGTCTTTTTGACATTACTAAATCTAATTAATTCTTTCATTTTTCACCTCTTAAATATGATATTTTTCTCACATTTCATCATAATTATATAAGTATTTTATTCTAAAGTCAATATAAATATGAAATTAATTTCACATTTTATAAAATATGTGTTATAATGTATTCGAGGTGAGATTATGTCTGATATTAGAATACCTACTCAAAAACGTTCAATTGAAAAAAGAAATAAAATAATTGAAAAAGGTTTTGAATTAATGTGTAAAAATGGATATCATAAAACTAATACTTCTGATATTGCTGATTATGCTGGTGTATCAACAGGAATAATATATCAATATTTCAATGATAAAAAAGAAATATTAATTGAAGGAATAAAAATGTATTCTGATACTATAATGTTCCCTCTCTTAAATATATTAGATAAAGAGCAAATAAAAATAGATAATATGGAAGATATGCTTAATAGATTAATAGATGAATTTATTAAAGTTCATACTGTTAGTAAGAAATCTCATGAAGAAATGATGGCTATGTCTCACTTAGATGATGATATAGCAGAAATATTTCATGAAAGAGAAATGATGTTAACAGATAAAATTATTAATTTATTAGAATATAATGGTATTAAAGGAAATAATATGAAGGAGAAAGTACATATTATTTCAGGTTTAGTAGAAAACTTATGTCATGAAATTGTATATCATAAACATAGTTGTATAAATTATGATGCAATGAAAAAAGAAACTATTAAAATAATTATTAACATACTAAAAAAGGACTAAATAGTCCTTTTTATTTTTCCATTTCAAAATCAGACATTTTATATCCTAATTCTTTTAAGTTATCATAAACTTTACTAATAGAAATTCCAAATAAAGTATTAAAGTCTCCATCAATTTTATCAACAAATAATTCTGCTTTTCCAGGAATAGCACATCCACATCCCTTAAATGCATTTTCTTCATTATCAAGATACCATTTAATATCTTCATCATCCACTTTTTTAAAGTATACATCTACTACATCAGAAAATACTATTTCTTTATTTTGATATAAATCTTTAATTGTCATTCCTGTAGTTAAATGTGTAACTTTACCACTCATTTGTTTTATATTATTAAATGCTTCTTCATAACTTTTTGGTTTTTCAAATATTTTTCCATCTAAATATACTACTGAATCTGCAGAAATTATTATAGCATTCCCATCGATTTGTTGTGCTACAGAATTAGCCTTATCTCTTGATAAATCCATAACATATTCTCTAGGATCAGTTGCTTCACTATATTCTTCAACTAAGCTTGTTAATACTTCATATTTCCATCCTATATTTTTAAATATATTTTGTCTATTTTTTGAACTAGATGCTAAAACTAATCTCATATAATCACTCCCTTATATAAATTTTTATGATTCTATTATTTTTAATTCTCCATTATCAAATACTAATGTTTTTAATGGATCACGTGTTTGAATATATATATAACTCTTATTATTTTTATTATCTTTTATATATCCTATATTATTTCTTTTTGGATAATTAATCTTTTTATATTTATCTTTATCTAATAATATATTAAAATTATTTTCTAATTCTTCTTTTGTTACTTTTATATAATAACCATGAGAAATATCACTTAACAGTAATTCAATATCATTATCATTACATATTATAACAGATTTACTAAAACTAAATGGTAATTCTATTTTATTATCATTTAATGATATATAATATTTACTATTTTCTTTTTTTAATACTAATTCTTTTTTTATACCAAATATATCTTCTAATAAAATACTTTGTTTATTTGTTTTAGATGTATCTATTTTAATATAATCAGTAAATCTTTGTAATGATTTATATTCATATTTAATAATATTATTTTTTTGTTCTAATTCATATTTATCTTTATTAGACTTAATAATACTATTTGTAATATTACCATTTAATACTAACAATACTATATAGGCAATTATACCATATTGTAATATATCTTTTTTAGGTTTATTACTAGGTACTTGTTTTATATTTCTAAATAATATGATGAATGCTGTTATATGAATTAAACATAAAAATATTGTAGATATTATTGATATTTTCATGCTTATTGGTCCAGTAGCTAACGTTTTACTATCCCAGTATATATTATTAGTAGCAAAACTTATACCAAAGTCATAAAAACCATGTAAAAATATATTTAAAGTTATATTTTTAGTTCTATAATATATAATTCCAAATACCATTCCAAAACAAGTTGCTTGTGCTATTTGAATAATTGTTTCAAACAAAGTTTGACCTGCAAAGACATTAGTAATATGCATACATCCAAATATTAATGATGCACTTAATATAGAAAATAATACTTGTTTTCTTGTCTTACCAAATCTTTCTACAAATTCATTTTGTATTACTCCCCTACACAATAATTCTTCATATATACCTACAAATATAAATAGTAAGAAAGATGTAATAAAATTTTCTACTGAAAAATCAGTTGTTAATACATCACTCGCTGATGTAAGCATTATTAATATAGGAAATATAAGTATAGGCACAGCAATTATTAATCCTTTAAAAAATCCTATTCTTTTTTCTTTAAATATATATGTATTTTTAAATAAAAATACTAATAATATTGATATAAAAGCTACTACCATTTCATATATTAATGATACTCCATATTTAGTATCTGAATAATATGTAGGAAGAAAACTAATAATACCTGAAATGATAAAATCTATTATAATATATATTAATATTATTTTTAGTGCAAAAAATATTATACTATTATTTTTTTTAATTTTATGACCACATTTTGGACAATAATCAAAGTTTTCAGTTGAATATTCATAATTACAATTATCACATTTCATATTAACTTATCTTCCTTTTACTATAAGTATCAAAATTGCGTTTAGTACATACAAATGCTCCACTATAATGTTTACCACTTATAACTTCAAATTCTTCACCTGTAGAATTATCTTTGACATTCCAAGAATATCGAGTATATTTACCGCATTCACTATTATTTACAACTTCTTTTATTGGTTTATCATTTTGATATCCGCATCTACTACATATCATTTAATCATCTCCTATATTAAAGTATAAAATAAAAGTGAGAAAAAGTAAACCTTATCTCACTATTATAAATACTGTATATGCTATATAAAGTAACAACAATAACATACCATTTAATTTACCTATACGATAGTTTTTTCTTAAACAGAAGAATACTATAATTGCAGCTAAAAACATAATACCTATATCTACTACTGCATCTGTTGAGAATGTAATAGGACTTATTGTAATAGCTAATCCTAATATAAAGAATATATTAAATATATTAGAACCTACTACATTTCCTATTGCTATATCAGTTTCACCTTTACGAGCAGCTACTACTGATGTAACTAATTCTGGTAAAGATGTACCTACTGCTACTACAGTAAGTGCTATTACTTCATCACTTACTCCTAATCCTGATGCAATATGTTTAGCAGCATATACTACTAATTCTCCTCCACCTACTATACCAGCAATACCTAATATTATAAAGAATATATCTCTTATTCTAAATTTTCCTTTTTCTTCTGCTTCTTTAGATGCAGCTTTAGCATCAAATAATAATGCATATAAATATATTGCTAGAAAACATAATAATATCATACCATTAGTTCTAGATAATACACCTATTGTTTGACCAGTAATTAAAAAATCAATAGATAATATAAATAATACTAAACATGCAAGTAAAGAATATACAAAATCCCTATGTACTACTTTTTTCTTAGTAGTTAATCCACCTAAGAATCCTGCAGCTCCTAATACTAATAATAAATTACATGTATTAGAACCTACTACATTTCCTAATGATATACCATTATCTCCTTTTAAAGATGCTATAACACTTACAGCTGCTTCGGGAGCACTAGTACCAAAAGCAACAATAGTTAACCCTATAATAAGAGATGGTATACCAAATGCACGTGCTAAATTAGATGAACTATCTACAAATGCATCAGCGCATTTTACTAACATAAAAAACCCCAAAATTAACAATAATATATTAATAATCATTTTATTCCTCCTAACAAAAAATGAGACTTATCCTATAAGATAAGTCTCATTATTTAAACTATAGCCAGATATAAATCGAGATTGTTGACTATAGTACATATCGCTAACTACTCCCTCATCGATGTGTTAATTATACTACATATAAGCATTTTTTTCAATTTATTTACGTAAACAGTCTATAAATGAAAAAAAGATAACAAATGTTATCTTTTGAATGACTAGTTGTGAGTGTGTCTATAAATTAGTTATTCATCACTTCCTTTCATATTCTTATGATACTATATGAATATGAAATTAATGTGAAAATTATATGAAGTTATTTTATATCGAAATAAAATTTAGTACCTTTATTAACTTCACTTTCTACACCATAATTATAATCTAAACTAATACATATTGATTTTACAATAGATAAACCTAGTCCTGTACCATATTTATTTCTTTTATGCGTTTTATCTACTTTATAATATTTATCCCATATTAAATTTAATTTATCACTACTTATACCTTTTCCATGATCTATTACTTCTACTCTAATATTATTATAGTTTTTAATTACATTTATACAAACAGTCATATCTTCTCCAGCATAATTTATAGCATTATTTACTAAATTATATATAACTTGTTCTAACTTTTTCTTATCACTATTTACAATTATATTGTCTTCACAATTAACTATAAATTTATATCCATCACTTTTTAATATTTCAAATTTATTTATTATACTATTTATTAATTGTTTTAAATTTAAATTTTCTAATTCAACTTTAATAGAATTACTTTCTAATTTAGATAATACTAAAATATCATTAACTAATAAAGATAATCTTTCTGTTTCAGAAACAATTATATCTAAATCTTTTTCTCTTTTTTCTTTCTTATCTGAATCAATATCTTTTGCTGCTTCTGCATATGCTCTTATAAGAGTTAAAGGTGTTTTAAGATCATGTGATACATTAGCCATTAATTCTCTTCTTAATTCATCTGTTTTAGCTAATTCTTTAGTAGCATTATTTAATGTTGTACCTAATTCATCTAATTCCAATATATTTGTATTATTTTCAAATACTACTGAATAATCCTTCTCTCCTATTTTCTTTGCCTTATTATTTATTCTTATAATAGGAATAGATAATCTTTTAGAAATAAAATAAGCTGCTAAAACTGATATAAATAATATTATAATAGCAATATATATAAATTGGCTCTTTAACTGTTTAATACTATCATCTAAAGGTACTAATGAAGTATTTACAAATAGATATGTATTTTTATCTAATCTAACCCCTGCTACTAAAGTTTTATTATTAAAATTAGGATTGATTATTTCATCTTCTGAATAATTAAGTTTGTTACGAATAAATTTATTTTGAAAATCAAACAAACCATAATTATTTCTAGACATACACTTTTTATCAATAGAACTTGATGTATATTCAATCTTTCCATTTTTTACTAATTCTATACATATATCATTATTAATAGATATTTCATCAAATATTTCTTCAAAATTTTCTTCATCATAATTTTTTGACAAATAATTAATACTATTATTTATTATTTTTTTACGGCTTACTTTATAAAAAGCATTTAAACATAGTATTTGAAATACCCATAAAAAGATAAGTATTGCTATAGAAAATAGAATAAAATAAGAAAGTATAGAAAGTGCTAAAGATCTTTTTTTCCTACTTTTCTTCAAATTTATATCCTACCCCTCTTACAGTTTTAATTAAATCTCTATATTTACCTAATCTACTTCTTAATGTTTTAATATGAGTATCTACAGTTCTATCATCGCCAAAGAAATCATATCCCCATATTTTACCTAATAATTGTTCTCTAGAAAGTGCTATTGATTTATTTTCTACAAAATATAATAATAGTTCATATTCTTTTGGGGTTAACTCTATCTCTTTATTCTTTATATATACTGAATGAGCTTTAATATCTATTTTTAAATCCTTATATATATATGATTCCATTACTCTATTATCTCTTTTTAATATTGCCTTAATACGAGCAATTAATTCTCTAGGTGAAAAAGGTTTAGTAAGATAATCATCTATACCTAAATCAAATCCCATTAATTTATCATACTCTTCACTACGAGCTGATAATATTATTGTAGGAATATTACATATATTCTTTATTTCTTTATATGCAGTATATCCATCCATATTAGGCATCATTATATCTAATACTATTATATCTATATCAGAATTTTGTTTTACCATTTCTATAGCAGATACACCATCACATGCTTCACATATAGAATATCCTTCATTCAAACAATAATCCTTAATAATATTTCTAATTAAATCTTCATCATCTACTATTAAAACCTTCATATATACCTCCTCAAAAAAATTATATAATAAATTATTACTGTAATCAATTATAAATAATTAATGTGAAAATTAAATGAAAAAAAGATACATTAGTATCTTTTAGAAGAAAGCTTATATAAGAAGAAGTAAGTTTATAGTAAGTCATATTTATTTGGAAGAGTATTAAAAATATTTCTTATTAATTTTATTTATATTTCTTTCTTCAATTTATATATTACATTTCTATTGTGAAAACTGTATGAAGTTTTTATGTAATTTATATATAAATATTATTTACAAAATTAAATAAGTGTGCTACAATATAGTTACAAGTGGTTGATTTATGCCACGCATAAAAAGGTTAAATAAGTTAAGATTTAGTCTTTTTATTTTTTTTTACAATAAAATATCTAATGATAGCATTATTAAAAAGCCTATCATAAAAGATATACTACCTATATTACTATCATCACTACTACTTGGTATTAGTTCATTTACAACAACATAAATCATAATACCTGATGCTGATGATAAAATAAATGGTAATAATATACTAAAATATTTAAATAATAAAAACATTATAATAGCACCTATAGGTTCAACTATTCCTGATATAAAACCCAGTATAAATGATTTAAATTTACTTAATCCAGATTGATTATAATTTAAAGATAAACATGCTCCTTCAGGAATATTTTGTATAGCTATACCTATTGTAAGTGCTAAAGCTGCTGATACTGAAATATAATTACTATTTATATATGCATATGTACTAACTAATCCTACAGTCATACCTTCTGGAATATTATGTATAGTCATTGCTAAAAATAACATAGTATTTTTTTTTGCACTTTTATTACTATATTTTTTTACAAATTTATCTAATTTAATTATTATAAATATGCCAATTATAAAACCTATCATAACATATATATAATTAGATGATTCTAATGAAGGTATAAGTAATGACCATATACTAGAGGCAAACATTATACCACTAGCTAATCCTAAACAAATTTTCTCATGCTTACTATCTATCTTTTTAATAAAATATACAAATAGAGAACCTAGTGTTGTAGCAAAAAATATAATAAAAGAACATAATAAAACAAAACTAAATGATTTCATATAACACCTACTATATTAGTATATTTATTATTTTATTTTTTGACACAAAAAAAAGACCATAAGGTCTTTTTAACTAGTTATTACTTTTTAGATTTTGTTGACTTACTACTAGTTGTTTTTTTTGCAGTAGTCTTCTTAGCAGTTGTAGTTTTACTAGTTTTAGTTTTTGTAGTTTTTTCTTTTTTTGGTTTTTCTTCTTTAGTTTCTTCTTTTACTTCAACTTTTTCAGGTTGTTTCTTCTCTTCAACTTTTACAAGTTCAACTTTAACACTTTCTTCTTTTCTAGAATTTTTCATTTCTTCAGCTTCTACTTTTTCAATATCGAATACTTCAACTACTTCTTTATTGTTAGTTTCTAAATCAATGAAGAAACTTACAAGTGCTGCAAAAGCTGCACCAACAAGTGGTCCTACTATAAATACCCAAACTTGTGTTAAAGCATCTCCTCTTAAGAATAAAGCTGGTGCAAAAGAACGAGCTGGATTTACAGAAGTACCTGTAAATTTAATTCCTAATAAATGTACTAATGTTAATGTTAAACCAATAACTATTGGAGCAACACTACTATTTTTCTTTTCTTTTGTAACACCTAGTACTGCTAATACAAATACAAATGTTAAAATAATTTCAACAATTAAAGCTCCTAACATTGTAATTCCACTTGCAGTTCCTGCACCATATCCATTAGCACCTAAACCAAGTGTTCTGAAATCTCCATATCCAGTAGAATTTATTAATATAACTAATAAAGCACTACCTATTATTGCACCTATTGTTTGTGCTGCAACATATCCTATAAAATCTTTACCACTGATTCTCTTGTCAATCCACATAGCAAATGAAACTGCTGGATTTACATGACATCCTGAAACATTACCAATTACATATGCAGTAGCAACTATTGTTAAACCAAATGTTAAAGATGTAGCAACTAATTCACCTTTTGTTAATACTGCTACTCCACATCCAAATAAAACCAAAATGCAAGTTCCTAAAAACTCACAAAGATATTTTTTCATATATCTCCCTGCTCCTTTCCCTTTAATTTTAGCACATTTGAATATTTATGTAAATATTTCTTTTATTTATAAAGAAAAAAACAACTATAACAGTTGTTTATTACTCTTCGTATTCACAGCTTGAACATTTTACTTTGTTATTCTTTGTTACTAACATACTTTCACATTCTGGACATTTTCTACCTATAGGTAAATCCCAATAAGCTGTTTTACATTTTGGAAAATTACTACATCCATAGAATAATTTTCCTTTTTTACTTTTTTTCTCTACTATTTTTGAACCACAATTTGGACAATCGCAAACTTCTACAATCTCTCTTGGTTCATTTTTTATATACTTACATTCTGGATAATTAGAACATGCTACAAAAGATCCATATTTTCCTTTTCTAACTACTAAAGGATTACCACATTCTGGACAATCTTCACCTGTTTTTTCTGCTTCTTTCTTAGGCATTGCATCAAATGCTGCTTTAACTGCAGGTTCAAATTCATCATAGAAAAGTCTTAAAACTTTTACCCAATTTTCTGTACCTTCTGCAATCTTATCAAGATCTGTTTCCATATTTGCAGTATATTTAACATTAATTAAATGACTAAAACATTGTTGTAATTTATCAGTTATTTCAATTCCTACACTAGTTGGAACAAATTTTTTATCTTCTATAACAGCATAATTACGTTTCTTTAATATATCCATTGTAGTAGCATACGTACTAGGTCTACCAATACCTAATTCTTCCATCTCTTTAATTAATTTTGCTTCAGTATATCTAGCTGGAGGTTTAGTAAAGTGTTGTTCATGTACTATTTCTTTAGATACTAATTCACTACCCTCCATAACAACAGGTAATATAGTGTCCTTAGTATCTTCATATTCACTATATACTTTTAAATAACCATCAAATACTATTACTTGACCTGTAGCTTTAAATTGATAATTATTATTATCTAATATTATTGTTGTATTTTCTGTTTGTGCTGGAGCCATTAAAGATGCAAGCGCTCTATAATATATCATTCTATATATTTTAAATTCATCATTAGTTAAATATTTTTTAACAGATTCTGGTGTACGTTTAATACTAGTAGGTCTAATAGCTTCATGAGCATCTTGTACATTATCTTTTTTCTTAGCTATCTTAACGCTACCTACATATTCTTTACCATATTTATCTTCAACAAATGAATATACACTAGATATAAAATCATTAGATAATCTTGTAGAATCTGTTCTCATGTATGAAATAAGACCTACTGTTTCATCTTCTAATTCTATACCTTCATATAATTTTTGTGCTACTTGCATAGTCTTTTTAGAATTAAAGTTTAATTTATTAGATGCATCTTGTTGTAATGTACTAGTTATATAAGGCATCTTAGATTGTTTATTTTTTAATTTTTTTTCTACACTTTCAACCTTAAACTTGTCAGATAAACTATTTAATACTTTATTAACTTCTTCTTCAGATTTAATCTCTAAATCTTTATGATTATAGTTAAATAATTCAGCATTAAACTCATCAAATATACCAGTAATAGTCCAGTACTCTTCTGGAATAAAACTCTCTATTTCTCTTTCTCTATCTACAATTAGTTTAAGTGCTACTGATTGTACACGTCCTGCACTACTTCCATCTGTTTTAGATTGAATTAATTTAGATAATCTAAATCCTATAATTCTATCTAATATACGTCTTGTTTCTTGACTATATACTAAATCTTTATCAATTTTACGTGCATGTTTAAATGCTTCTTTAACTGCATTCTCTGTTATTTCATTAAATACAACACGTTCATAATCGCTATCTTTTAATTTTAAAACATCATATAAGTGCCAAGAAATAGCTTCTCCCTCACGGTCAGGGTCGGTAGCAAGATATACATGATTAGCATCTTTAACTTCTTTTTTTAATTCTTTTATTACATTTGCTTTACCCTTCATTGTTATATAATCTGGTTTAAAATCATTATCTATATCTACACCAAAACCAAACTTACCTTTAGTAGATAAATCTCTTACATGTCCTTTAGAAGATACTACTTTATAGTCACTCCCTAAATATTTTTCTATTGGCTTTGTTTTACTTGGTGATTCCACTATAACTAAATTTTTTGACATAATTCACGTCCTTTTTTCCTATTTCTAATTTATACACTATAATACTTTTTTTGTCAACTTATATTTTTAAAATTTTACACTTTTAAATTATCTATATCTATATTATATGAATACAATTATTTAAAATAACAAAAAAAAGATGAAATAAATTCATCTTTTTAGAATACATATACTTTCCAAGTACCATTTTCTTTAACAATTACAAAATCTGTAGTATCTGTTTTTGTAGCTCTTGTTGTCCTAATAATATAAAAAAGAAGATTACTCTTCTCTTTCTATTTAAAATTTGCACTATATAGTTTACCATTAATATCTACAAATATAGCATCATTACTACCTGAATGTTGAATTCCAAATACTCCAGGTAAAATACTTACAACATTTTTGTATCCTAAATCAGCTTTAACAGTAATATTTGTTTTAGCACCATATTCAACATCAGCAGTACCTACTGTACCATTTTGATTAATAAAGTATAAAGCATTTCCGCCACCTTGACCATATGGAATAACAGTAGCTGTTAATACATTATCAGCAATTTTCTTTTTACCATATTTAGATTTTAATGTTTTATCTGTATATTCTACATATAAACTTCCATTTGCATCTTTTGATACATTATATGTACCTACTATACTACTTTCAACAGAAAAGCCTTGTATACCATTATTGTTTTTTAATTTAGCAGTTTCATTTTTAAAGTTCTCAGTAAATATCTTATATTCATTTTCAGAACCTGTTCTTGTAGATGTAGTTTCTACAGTATTATTTGATTTAAAATTAGCATTGTATAATTTACCATCAATATCAACAAATATAGCACTAGCAGCAGCTGATTTTTGAGCAGAGAATACCCCTGATATAACATTAACTATATTTTTATATCCTAAATCAGTTTTAATATTAATATTTGTTTCAGCACCATATTCAATATCAGCAAGACCTACAGTACCATTTTGATTAATGAAGTATAAAACATTTCCTCCGCCATTTCCACTCTCAATTAAATAAAAGCTTAATACATTTGAAGCTATTTTTTTCTTACCAAATTTAGCTTTTAATTTTGCATCCTCATAATCTACATATAAAATTCCTTGTGCATCTATTGATATGTTGTAATCACCAACAATAGAATTTTTAACATCTAATGATTGCATATTATCATTATTGAACTTGCTAAATTCTTGTTTAAAGTTATTTGCAAATACATTGTAATCATTTGATTTTGAAGCTGTTGCTACATTACTATCTACATTTGATGTAACATTAGATTCTACATTACTAGTAGTATTACTTTCTACATTAGAAGTAACTTCATTCTTTTTAGGTGTATCTGGATCTACTGTTTTAGATGCTTTTTGACCTATATTAGTAGCTAAGAAT
>CADBNE010000063.1 GCA_902795975.1 uncultured Erysipelotrichaceae bacterium | reverse complement strand
TGTAAATCAGTAATTATTTGTTTAGCTAATTCTTTTTGTGCTATTCTTAATTCTGGTTGTTCATTATGTTTACTCATTACATCTTCTATTTCTTCTTTACTTAAGAAAGTAAATACTTTTAAGTATTCTTCTACTTTAGAATCATCAGAATTAATTAAGTATTGATATAATTCATAACTAGATGTTTTATTTATATCTAACCATAATGCATTACCTTCACTTTTACCAAATTTCTTTCCAGTAGCATCTAATATAAGTGGCATAGTAAATCCATATGCTTTCTTATCAGTTTTCTTAGATATTAAATCTATACCTGTTGTAATATTACCCCATTGATCAGAACCTGCAGCTTGTAATATAACATTCTTTTCTTCCATTAAATGTAAAAAATCATATCCTTGCATTAATGTATAAGTAAATTCTGCAAAAGTAATACCTGTTTCTAATCTTCTTCTAATTATATCTTTATCTAACATATAATTAACATTAATGTATTTACCTACTTCTCTTAAGAAAGTAACTAAATCCATATCTTTCATCCAATCATAGTTATTAACTACTTCTACATTTCCATCAAATATTTTAGTAACTTGTTCTTTAATACCAGCAACGTTATTTTGTACTGCTTCAAAAGAAATTATTTCTCTTTCACTAGTTGGACGTGGATCACCTATTAATCCTGTTGCTCCTCCTACTAATAATATTGGATGATGTCCTGCACGAGCTAATCTTTTAGCAGTTACTAAACTAGAGTAATGTCCTATATGTAAGCTATCAGCTGTTGGGTCTGTACCCCAGTAAAAAGTAATAGGTTCTCCATTTAATTTATCTTTTAAATCTTCACCTGCTACATCTTTAATTAATCCTCTGTATGTTAAATCTTCAAATAAGTTCATTATTCTTCACTTCCTTCATTATGGCAACAACAATCATCACCACAAGTACAATTATCTTCACAAGTACATTCTCCATTACATGTACATTCTTGACCTTCTTGGCATCCACATTCACAATCTGAACCGCATTCACATTTTTCTTCTTCTAATAATTCTTTTTCCATATTAATCCTCCTTACTTGGTTCATTCATTATTTCTACACCTTTAGATGCTCCAATTCTTGTAGCACCTGCAGCAATCATAGCTTCAGCATCTTCTAATGTTCTAATTCCACCTGAAGCCTTAATTTCTAATACTTCATTTTTATGTTTATTAATTAATTCTACATCTTCTACTCTAGCTCCATATTTACTAAAACCAGTAGATGTTTTAATAAAATTAACAAATGTTTCATTACATATTTCAGTCATCTTTATTATTTCTTCAGAATCTAATAGGCATGTTTCAATAATTACTTTTAATACTTTACCATCTATAGAATCTCTTATTTCTTCTATTTCTTCTTTTACATAATCATAATCTTTATTCTTAAGTGCTGCTATATTAATAACCATATCTATCTCATCAGCACCATTTTCTACTGCATTTATAGCTTCAAATACTTTTACTTCTTTAGTATTCATTCCTTGTGGAAAGCCTATAACAGTACATACAGCTACATTACTATCTTTAAGTAAATTAGCAGCTAATGGTACATAATATGGATGTACACATACACTTGCAAAATGATATTGCATAGCCTCATTACATAATTTTTCAATATCTTTTAATGTAGCAGTATTATTTAAATTTGTATGATCTATATAACTATTTAATTCCATATATATTCCTCCTCTATAGTTATAATTGAAATAAAAAAAGTATTATGTTATAGGGACGTATAAAACGTGGTACCACCCTACTTCATAATACTTGTATTATCTCTATACTATAACGCGTAACCGTTTTAACAGGTAATTCATTTAATAAACTTGTTTTATTTTCACCAACCATAAAATCTCTAATTACTATTTATTAAACTACTTCTTCTTCGTTAAATTAATTTTAATTATAGCACATATTTTGTATATGTCAACTATTTATTTTCAGCATAATAATATAAATCATCACTAGCTTTATTTAATACTACAGTCATAGTATCAGTATAATCTACATCATCTATATTAGTAACTTCCTTAATAATTTTTTCACATCTATAATCTTCACATACTTGCAATTTATTACTTTTTTTATAGAATGCATATTCAATCTTTAAATTTAAATCATCTTCTCTATTTTTAGTAGCTTGTACTAATTTTCTTTTTACAAATATTTCATTATTCAAATCTTTATAAGAATACAAACCTGTATATTCTTCTTTTAAACTATCATACTTAACATTAAAATTTACTGGTTTATCATTTATTTCAAAATATGTATTTACTAATCCATTAATACTAGATAAATCATATTTAAAATCTGGTCCAAAACCTATTTTGATTCCAAAATCTAATGCATCATATGTAATATAAAACATTTTATTTTCTACTTTAAAATCTTCTACTGTCATATTTTTAGTTGCTTTACTAAATATATATCCTGAAGTTAACGAATTAACATCATGATTTCCTTCAGCATAATATTTAATATCTTCATCTGTTATATTTTGATATAACTCTTGTATAAGTGGGTCTTCTAGTTTATATTTTCTAATACCTATTTTCTCACTTACTCTAAGTTTATGAACAAATACAAAGCACCATACACCTAATTCTAAAATTAGTATAATAACTAAAAATGGAGTTAAACGATTACGTGTTTTAATCATGATAGCATCACCTACTATAAAAATTATAACACAAAAAAAAGAAAAATAAATTATTTTTCTTCTTCTTTTTTAATAACTTCTTTTCCTTTATATGTTCCACAATTTAAACATACTCTGTGTGGTCTAATTTCAGCACCACATTTTGGACATTTAGTTGTTCCATTTTCACTTATTTTATAGTGTGTTCTTCTTTTTCTACCTCTAGTATTAGATACTTTTCTAAATGGTACAGCCATTTATCTCACCTCACTTGTCTTTAATAAATCCTCTAATTTGGATAACTCCGAATTAACATTTCTATCCTCGTCTGTTATAACTCTCCATCCATCACCTTTTAGATTTGTAATGTCTGCATCAGGAGATACAACACGCATAGGAATTTCCATTAATATATTTTCCCATATAATTGGTAAAATATCAAGACTATTTGAATAATTTTCTTCATTTTCCTGTGATTGTTCATGAATTTCTGATAAATCACCCTCAATTATTATATCAAAAGGTACTTCAACTGGTTTTAATGTAATAGCGCATGGAATAATCATAGTACCAGTAGCTTGTAAACTTAAATATATTTCGTCTAATGCATTAAGTGAGATTTCACCTTCTACATGTAAATCATTAAGTTCACTAACATCAGTACCCTTAAGTTCTTCTTTAGAAAAACTATAATCATTATTAACAATTATTTTTCTATCAATTCCATTACGAAGTCTCGTTAAATCAAAATTCATAAAATCACCTGACTAGAACATTATAATAGTTTATTGAAGAAAAATCAAGTCTTAGTGGTATTTTAGTCAAATATTAGCTATTTATTTATAAATATGTTAATATATATTTGGTGATTTACATGAATATTATTGGTATTGTTTGTGAATATAATCCATTTCATAATGGACATTTATATCATTTAAATAAAATTAAAGAATTATATCCTGATTCTCTTATTATATTGGTTATGTCAGGTAGTGTTACAGAGCGTGGTGATTTAAGTTTAATTAATAAATGGGATAAAACTGATATTGCTCTACATTATGGAGTAGATTTAGTAGTTGAATTACCATATAAATTTAGTTTACAATCTGCTGATACATTCTGCTATGGCAGTATGAATATATTAAATACATTAGTTATAAATAAAATAGTATTTGGTTCAGAATGTAATGATATAAATAAATTAAAGAAGATTGCAAAAATACAACTAGATAATAAAGATTATAATAATATAGTTAATCAATATATGAAAGATGGTTTAAACTACCCTACTGCCTTATCTAATTCTATTAATGATATAGTTGGAGATACAATTAATACTCCTAATGATATATTAGGATTAGGATATATAAAAGAAATAATAAAGAATAATTATAATATTGAACCTATATGTATAAAAAGAGATAATGATTATAATTCATTAGAACTAAATAATATTTGTAGTGCTAGCGCTATAAGAAATGCACTATATAATAAGGAAGATATATCTAAATACGTACCAAAATATTCATATAGTAAACTTAATAATATAAGATTTTTAGAAGACTATTATCCTTATATAAAATATAAAATAATAACAGAAATAAATAATTTAAATAAATATCATTTAGTAGATGAAAAAATTATACCTAGAATACAAAAATATATTTATGAATCTAATACATTAGATGAATTAGTACATAATATTAAAAGTAAAAATTATACATATAATAAAATTAAAAGAATGTTAGTACATATATTAATGTCATATACTAAAGAAGAACATAATAATAAATTAGAATATATAAGAATATTAGGTTTTAATAGTAATGGTAGAAAATATTTAAATAGTATAAAGAAAAATATAAATATACCAATACTTACTAAGTATGATGATAAATATTTAAACATTGAAAGTAGAATAACTAATATTATTAATTTAAAAGTAAATGAATTAGAAGAGTATAAATATAAACCAATAATAAAAGACTAGTTAAACTAGTCTTTTTATAATCTTCCTCCACCGCCACCATGTGCAGTTCCACTACTACCATGACTAATACTTGAACCTCCACCTGATGAACTACTTGATACTGATATATCTATTCTTGATGTATGTGTACTAACTAAATTAGTATCATTTCTTGTTAACATAAATGATGAAGGATCTAAATATATACTAGCATCTACTGCTTCAGCAACTGTCTTATTCTTTCTAGAAAGCAAATATACTATTAATATTGTAATAGAAGCAGATATAAAAGGTATAATTACAAATCCTAATGGAGTATAATCTGTTTTATATACTCTAACTTCACCTTTTTCATCAATATACTTATCACTGTTTGACTCTGGTACACCTTTAGATGCATATTTAGAAGCTCTTCTTATAAAGATTTCAACAATAGCAGAATAACCATTTGCCTTAACAGATTTCATAGATGTCATTAATTCATCTATACGTTCATCATCATATACAAGTATTGCTTCACCTGTAGTAACAATTTCTACTATAGGTCCTTTAGAATCAACATTTAAAAATAATAATATTCCATCTTTAGTACTATTTTTTCCAAAAGAATTATAATCGTAAAAGTCTTGTGCATAACTTCTCATGTCACCAATATAATTTTTCTTAGTTAAAATTACTAAGTCCATTTTATAATTTTCTATATAGTCATCTATTAATTCCTTTAAATGAATCTCTTCTTGTGCTGTTAAAAATTCACCATAATCATATATTTTTTGATTACTGTCAACCTTTTCAACTGCATTTACATTAGGAATAAATAGAAAAATAAATATACAAACTATTATTATATATATCTTTTTCATACTATCCACCTATTATTATACACCATAACAGTGACAAGATAGTGACAAGACTTATGAAAATTATTATAGAATATAATATTACTTTTTTACGATCAGTTGGAATATTACCTATCATTTTACCTGTTTGTCCATTCATTGCAAATGTATATAATTTATCTTTATACTTTATATTTAATAACCATACTGGCAAAAGTACATATTCACATTTTTTTAACATTGCTTTATGGTCAGTACTATTAACTGAATAATTAGTAAAAGATGATATTCCTGATAATTTTTCAGTTGCTGATGCATATGCTCTCTTTAATGCATCATATTGTGCTGTATTAGAATCAACATCATATTTTTCTGCATAAAATCCAGAAAAATATGAATAATTAAAATCTTCTAGTGCTTTATAATCATATGGTTCTATAGAATTCATAATATGATTATCTAATCTAAGTGAACCATCCACTGGTATTTTATAAAATGACATATTAGCTTCATTATCAATACTATATATATATGTTTTAGTATACTGATAATTACTAGTTGCCCAACTAGTTTCTCTAACTCCATTAGCATTTATTTTACCATGTACATCATAATCATATAGCCAAAAAGGTATATACACACCCTTTATCTCATGTATATTATTTTTATTAGTAAACTCTTTAGGTGCTAAAGGTTTACCTTTACCTAATTCAGTAAATTTTTTTATTGCATCCTCACGAGTTTTACTAAATGGAATTATTTTATCAGGATTAAACTCACCTATTAATTTATTTCTTAATATTGCTGTATTTTTACAATATATACAAAATGTAGCTGATGTATTTTCATCGGCTATTATTTGTGCACCACAGTTTGTACATGTATATACATCCATATCAAGCTTATTTTTTTCACTATTTTTTGTTAAATCTTTACTTGTATATTCTGATAATTGTTCTTTATTAAAAACACTTTTACAAAATTCACATTGCCAATTTTGAGTGCTAGGATTAAAATTTAATGTAGCAGCACAATTTGGACATTTATGATCTATAGTACCTGAACTACTCATTAATCATCATCCTTTTATTTATTTAATTCTTCATAATATTTTTCTTCTAATTTATCTATTAATTCTTGATTACCAATACTTTTTGCTTTTTCTATAGCAGCTCTTAATTTATTTATTTTATTTAAATCTTTAACCTTTATATCTTCAGGTATAACATAATTATTAATTGTTGGTTCAATATTTGATTCATTAGCTAACTTTATTTCTTCATGAAAATATTCAGGAAAATTTGAAATTACTTCTTTTTCAAAATCACTAAATACTGTATTAGTATCAATATCATCTAAACTCTTCTTTTCTTCAATATTATCTTCTATAGGATTAAATAATATTGAACTTTTTAAAGATAAATCACTTAGTTTTTTTACAAAAAATGATTGTGCTGAAAGTTTTCTTCTTTCTTGTCCAATAAGATATTTACTTTCTATCTTAATAATACTTTCATCTAAATTAGATACTTCATTTACTAAATTATTTCTAATTACTTTACTATATGTATCTATATTTTTCTCTAAAGCCTTTAATGCATCATATAATGCTTTTTCTTTTTCAGTATCAATTTTATTTTTTATACTAGATTCATATTTAACATTTAAATAATTTAAATCATCTGTATATTCATTACTTATTGAACATTCTAATATTGATTTTAAAGCATCCACAATTTCATCAAATGTTACTATTGGATTATTATTCATATCACACTCTCCAATCACTATTTATATTAAACTACTTAATAATGATTTTAATTCTTCCCACTCATTATCATCATATATATTTTCTAATATATATTTATCACTTTTTATTCTTAATCTAGAAATATATAATATCATATTTCCACTTTTTTGTTTTTCTCCTTTAGAATATACTAAATATTTTTTATTTTTATTTTCTAAAATTGAAATTAATTCTACATCTAATTCAGTATCATCTGGATCTATAATACGTATCATTTGTCTTTCCATATTATCACCTACTATACATAAAAATTATATCATTGATACAAAAAAAAGTATAGATTACTATACTTTTTTTATTTAGCTTTTTTTCTTTTCTTTACAATTATAAAAGCTACAACTAAACCAATTAAACTTACTATACCAATTATTATAAATTTAATAATAATCAACTTGTTATTGATACTCTAAATGAAGCTATATCCAAAATAAAAGATGTACATTGATTAATCCTACATAGCGACCAAGGATTCCAATATACGTCTTTTGAATATAAATCCATTTGTAAATCTAATGGAATAACTATTTCTATGTCTAGAAAAGGTACACCAATAGATGATTCACCTATG
>CADBNE010000062.1 GCA_902795975.1 uncultured Erysipelotrichaceae bacterium | reverse complement strand
TCTTTTCACCAACTATAATTCTAGATGGATATAAATTATCATATAAAGCTTTACCTTCTCTTAAGAATTCTGGAGAGAACATAATATTATCTATATTATATTTTTCTCTCATACTTTGAATAAATCCTACAGGTATAGTAGATTTAACTACCATAGTAGTATCTATACCCATACTAATTACTTTTTTAATGATATCTTCTACACTTGATGTATCAAAGAAATTCTTTTCATCATCATAATTAGTTGGAGTACTAATTATAACAAACTCTGCATCTTTAAATGCTTCTTGATAATCTAGAGTTGCTGTTAAATTTAATTCCTTTTCAGCAAAGTATTTTTCAATATACTCATCTTGAATAGGACTTATTCTATTATTAATTTTCTCTACTTTTTCTGGTATAACATCTAATGCATATACCTCATTATTTTGTGCTAGTAGTGTAGCTAGAGATAAACCTACATAACCAGTACCTGCTACTGCTATCTTCATATGCATACATTCCTTTTCTAATATAAGAATTATCCCTTACTCATTTATTCTCATAAATAAAGTATAATAAAAATTAAGCTATAATGTCAATAAAAAAAAGAAATGAAATTATTTTTCACTTCTTAATCTTAAATTATTTCAGTTACTTTATTATATTTATTTTTTCTAATATTTTATAATCATCAATCTTTTTAGCTATATCATCAGTTATCTCGTCATTCCCTTTATATGTACCTAATGCATATAAAGGATTATTTTCCTGATATTCAAATACATATGAATATGTTTTTCTTACATTTGGATCAATAAATGCATCAGCATTATATTCAACATTTGGTAATTTGGTATTATAACAATATGTTTTTATATTTCTTAATTTATTTGTATTAATATTACCTATTCTCATTATGTAAATATAATCCTCTAATATAGGGATAAATTCTAAATTATAACCCATATTAGCTAAATATCTATTTATAATATTTCTTTTTATATTTTTAATATAAGAATATATTTCTAATATATCTATAGATTTATCATTATTATTCTCTTCATATATTTTTTTCACTATATCACTAGTAAATAAACAATTTATATACATGTCATAAAACAATTTATATTCAATACCATTATCTACCAATACATTATTTCTATTATTTATTTTATTATTTATAAAATCTTCTATATCAAATTCAATATTATTTAATTCATGATATTTAGCTATAGCGTATGCTATATCAATTTCTAATGGATTTAATACCTTTACTATATCTTCTTTATCTATCTTATTTAAGACTACTACTTCTTTTGATAATAAACCATACTTAATACCAGGATATTTTTTTTCATTTTTTATTGCTTCAACTATAATTAATTCATTAGGATTTCTTTTACTACTAAGGGGAAGTCTTTTACCTACTTTAATTTTATTATCAAATATTTTTAAAATATCTTTTTGAACACAGAAGACTCCATTACTTAAACATATTAAAAGATTTCTCATAGAATTAGCTAATTCTTTCTCAGTACTAACATTAACAATAACTTTTTGATTATTAATTGGTTCAAATATAGATATATTTTTATTTATTTCAGCACAATTATCTATTACAGCTAAAGGAGTTCTTACTTCTCCAGGTGTATATGGAATAGCATAGTGTTCTGATACTGTAGTTAATGATACTGATGTAGATATCCAAGCGCTAGATTTTGAAGAACCAACTTGTAAATGGCTAGGTACTTTAGTTAATGCATCCTTTATTAATGTAGAATCATCAACAGGTACTTTAGCTATAATACCATTATTTTTTACATCTATATCATTCTTATTTAAAACTCTATATGTATACATATCATTTCCTCTTTCTTTTCGCTATATTATAAAACAAAATAATAGTAAAAGCAAATAAAAAAGAAATGAATTTTATTCATTTCTCTTTTGATAAGCATAACACCCTGCTACTGTACCTGTAGCAACTATAATTAAAGCCCATATCCCATCAGAATTGTTTGAATTATTATTTTTATATATAGAAGTATATATATCATCTTTTATATCATTACTTTTCTCTTTATTACTTACACTATTACTCTTATTACTACTAGTATCATTACTTGTACTATTACTCTTTTCGTTACTTACTTTATTACTTATAGAAGTATTACTTTTTGAAGAAGTATTTGATTTAGAACTTATATTAGATTTACTACTAGAATTATTTCTTGTATTACTCTTTTTAGTACTACTTATACTCTTTTTGCTACTTACTGCCTTAGTTGTACTATTAGTACTTTTTTTAACAGAATTCTTTTTGCTTATACTAGAATTAACACTTTTACTACTAGCACATCCTCCATGATGAGAACAACATCCTCTATGGCAATCAAGACAATTATCACTTCTAGTACCATCTTTACACATAATATTAGCATTTACAGATATAGGTATTAATAATATTAATAAAAATATTATTTTTCTTACATTTTTCATACTTAATACTCCTTTAATACATTATATAACTATGTAAAATCTAAAACAAGAAAAAAAGAGTAGTAATACTCTACTTTTTAAGTTTAAGCGATGTTCCAATACTTCCTAATTCTTCAATCGTTGAAACATCTATTTGAATTTGATTAAGTGCTGCTTGAAGTTTTGAAGGATCAGTATCAAATACTATATCTCCAGTATCTACTTCTATACCTAATTCTTGCTTTATTTCAGTTGTCGAAATTCCTGGTGTTCTAGGTAAAAAAACAACTTCACAATATTCTTTTAAATAATCAAACTTGTCACTTTCTGCCCAATCGCTACCCATTACAACAATATCAATTTCATTTTTAATAATATCATCTACTTTTTGTTCCCAGCAATTTTCAGCAATTACTTCATCTACATAAGGTAAAGATTCTACCATTTTTTTATTTCAAAAGGATATACTGAATGTTTTCCCTTTGATTCATTAAACTCATCAGTAGAAACTGCTACTACTAAGTAATCTCCTAATGCTTTTACTCTTTGTAATAAATTTCTATGTCCTCATGGAATAAATCAAATGTTCCATATGTTAATATTTTTTCATTTTATTTTCTCCTGTTTATACATTTTTTCTCCACAACTTTTTTATATCATATAAATAATATAATGAGCTATTTTTTTATTAATTTTTTTCTAAATATATTCATAACTTCTCTATTTTCATAAATACAATAAACAAAAGTAATTAAAAGTACAAATAATTTTACTAAAATATTTGTATTTAAATAATATGATATTACTGAAATAACTAACATAAAAAAACCTAATGTCATATTTACTTTCTTTAATTTTATATATCTTTTTACCTTAATTTTCCTATAATAGTAAATTACCATACATGAAACTAAGGTTGAAATTGCTGCTGCATATATTCCTATAAATTTTATTAATGCTAAATTGACTACTAAATTAATTATTGCACCCCATATTGTGGTAGCGCCCATAATTTTAGTATCTTTATAACCGCTAAATATTCCACCATAATATCCAGACATATTATTGTAATACATTGCTACAACTAAAATTGGAATATAAAAATATGACTCTGAAAATGATTTTTTTATAAAAATACTAAACACAATAGGCATACAAACAATTATTCCTAAAGAAACAGAAAACATTACTTTAGTCAACATTGAGTATATCTTATTAAAAAAAACATCTTTATCGTCATCATCCATAGCTCTTGCTGAACTTTCCTTCCAAGCTGTATAAAAAAATCCATATATTGTATTCATTAAATTTGGAAATTTATATGACATTGAATAAATACCATTCGCAGCTGAATCCATAAATCCTGATATAACTAATCGATCAGATAAATTTACAATTGTCCATGATAAACTATTTGGTACTAATGGTAAAGAATACTTTATCATTTGTTTTGTTAATTTACTATTATAAGATTTAAACGAAAAATATTTAAATACTTTAACCTTAAAAAATACAATTAAAGTTGAAACTAAATTGGAAATAATTCCAGATAATAATAATCCATATACTCCAAATCTGAAAATAGCTATAAATAAAACATTACACAAAATATTAATTAAACTTGCTATAAAATTTACAATAGTATAAAACTTTAATTTTCCTAATCCTCTTACAAGTGCATTTCTTAATCCAGATAAAATACATGTAAATATATATGCTAATCCAATTATAGAGTATGGTATTTTAAATATATATCCAATTAAAAATCCAATAATTGAAAAAATAATAGAACTCTTTGTGATATATGAGAACGTTTGAGAAATAACACTTTTTTTCTCATCATCTGTTTTACAATCAATTAAAAATCTAAACATCGATTCTTCCATCAATAATGTTATAGCTGGAAGTAAAAAAGTAGATATAGTAATTATCAAATCATAAATGCCATATTCAGATGTTGTTAATATCGAAGTATATAATGGTAGAAGTAAAAAAGAAACTAATTGTGTACTAAATTTACCAATACCAATTACAATTGTATTAATTGCTAAATCTTTTCCTCTATTTTTACTTTTTGCCATTTTTAATTACCTTCTTTACTTTCAACAGCTTTGAAACAAGCACATTTTTTTTAAGTTTTTGCTTAATATGATTTTTTTTAAAAACTTTTTTGTATGCAATATAAAAATCTTTATTTTTTAAATACATTTTTTTAAATTTAATTTGTAGTTTATTTTTTGAGCATGGTCCCTGTAATTGATCATTGCCATTGATAGCTTCTAATATAGGCCTTTCTTCGTATTCAACTTCACTATCAATAATTTTTAATAAATACATACCTTTATCACTAGTAGGAAGTGCAACAGATAATCCTTTATTTCTTGTTTCATAAAATTTTGATTCTTTAGAAATTCCCCAAAAATCTCCGATAGTCATATCGGAACATCTTTTTGAAGTTGCATATCTACATGAGTAACAATTATCTCTATATGTATATGATTTCATAAATGTATAGAAATATGGTGACCTATGCCAATCTTCATAATAAAAAGTTTTGCCATTTTTTACAAGAGAAAAATGAAATGGTGAAAACTGTTTATCTCTAAAATTAACCCTGTCAATTTTTAAATTTTTATTTATTCTTAATACTTCGTTCTTTAAAAATTTTTGTGATGGAACGCCATGACAAATTATGTCTATCGTATATAAATTACTATAATCTTTTATTAAAAATTTTTTTAGTCCTGCAATTTGGCATGGTGTACCTATAAATAGAACTGTTAAATTATTATTCAAATCTTTCCTAATATTCTTAAATGTATCTTTTATATAACTATGAACATATTTAGACCCTTGAGCATTATATAATTGATTAACCGAATCCATTCTAACATGATTTATTTCACAATTATCAATAAATCTAGCACCATACACTATTCCATTAGATTCTATTATTTTTTTTGATACAATTGTAGCAATACCACCAGATGATGATTTACTTAGTATTTCATTGTTTGTTGTACGAATTGCTAAACATTTTAATGGTTCTTTCAAATCAACCTTATTTAAAACAGGACATGTTTTTTTACATAATCCACAATTTATACATTTTGATTCTATAATTTCAGGATAAATATATCCAAACTCATCCTCTTTCATTTCAATTGCGCCTTTAGGGCAAACATTATAACAAGCAAAACAACCTGTACATTTATCCTTTTCACAAATCATAATAACACTCCTTTTTATTCTAAATCTAAAGCATTTATTAAGTACTCTTCTGATTTTTTTCTTTCGTCCGCAAATACTTTTTTTGCATTTTCAAAATCTATATCATACACTTTTTTTAATTTTTCATTAATTTCTTCTATAACAATACTTCTATCTGACAAGCTAAATTTATCAAGCATTGTACTAATTCTAAAATCATTTTTACCATTTAGGGCAAAAAATGGTTTATTAAATATTACTGAAAAAACATTTCCATGAAAAGATGATGATAAAACCAACTTTGAATTATATAATAAATTCAAAAACTCTACTGGTCCACAGTAATAATGTTTCTCAAAATTTGAAAAATGAATTTTCAAATCCATGTATTTTGTAATTACAACTGGCATATTTAATCTTTTCGAAATTTCTTTAACTAATTTTATATCCTCTTCTCTACCTTTTAAATCATAAAAGAATATATAATCTTTTTTTAAAATTGGTTCATCTCCGATTATTTTTAACCAATCTTCCTTTTCGAGAAGCATTGTTGGATCAACATGTATTTCAGATTTAATCCCGGTTAATTCTTTAACATTATCAAAACTCCCTTGTTCTCTTACTGACAAATTTAAAAATTGAAGTAAATCATTTCTTACACGTGCTTTTTCTTCTTCATTCCATGTTTGAGGTTTTGGCCCAAAACTTGCTGAATAAGAAATTTTTTTACCTTTTTTTACAAACTCAAGATAATTAGACCAATCAAAATCTATAGCTTGTAAATTCCATACTTGGTCACTTCCACTTATATAATAATCAAAATCAAAATCTTCTTTCATTAACTCATCATAAGAATTATATTCTTTAGTTACTTGTAATCTATCTTTTAAAAATTTTTCATAATTTTCACTTTTCTTAAATAAATCTTTTTTATAATTTAAAAGCAATACTTTTTTTATATTATTTTTAATTCCACTTTTTTCAAAAATATTTTTATACATATTTTTTTGAATTTGAGTTCTTAAATTTATAATTTTATAATCAATTGGTTCAACACTTATTTTTTTTATAAATTCCTGTAATGCATACGCCTGTAAGTGAGAACCATAATTATACGATGAGTGAAATGTTATTGTTGCTATTTTCTTCATCTTCATCTTTTCCCTTCTTTTCATAGATTAAACAACTCATATATATAAGAATTGCATTATAGCCAATCATATATGCATAATTTTCCATTAAACCATAAAACAATAATGAAATAAAGCATATTATAATGGCATATTTATGTGCTTTAATCGCTTTTTTCATAGTGATAAACAAACTAGACATTATAACAATTATTGGTGCAAGTCCAAATTGTAATAGCATATTCATATAAGAATTATCTAAAACTGTTAAATATGAGCGTTTATCCCACATACCATAATATTCAAAATGATGTCCAAATAAATTAACACCATAATAGTCTAAAAACTCTGATGAACATTTTATTCTTGTACTAGTTAAATCATTTAATTTTATAATGAAATCACTTTTTTCAGTATAAAGAATTGCACTCATGTATGATATAGTAAGTAAAACTGCCGGTAAAAAAGGAATAATTTTATTAAAAATTTTATTATTTTCTATTTTAGGCATAATAATTAATAATAAAAATAAAATAACAATACCAAATTGACTAGCTCTACTATCACATACAAAAGTGCAAATTAAAAATGAAATGAATAGAAATAAATACACTTTAATATTCTTTTTTTTATAATTAATTAATGATAAACTTGAACACATTGAAAATAATATTGCTCCTAATACATTTGGATGTCCAAAACCTAAAGCATATCTAATTGTACCATCATCACGATATTTTAAAACAACATTTGTCATTCCAAAGCTATACAAAATTATAACAAACAGAAACAAGTATAATTTTAGTTTAAAGTCAAATTTAATAAAATTATCTATTTCAATATTTTTACTTGTCAAAATAAATAATAAAGTCATAAATAATGCGCTATTTTGACTATTTTTGTATGAAATAAAAAACACAATAATAGAGATAAACATCAGAACTAAGCTTTTAAGCGTATATTTAAAAGACTGTATTAAAATCAATACAATAAGTATAATTGCAACAAGAGGATAAATGAAATGATTTATCTCATATAAAAATTTTATTTGACCACACATATAATAAATTACAATTAATACATACGATAAATAAAATAAAAACCTACTTAGCAATATTTTTTTCATAAGAACACTCCTTTGATTTCTTATTCTTTTCCAATCATTTTTTTTGTGAATTTTACCATTGATAGCCATACACATTGTAACAAATATAAATTATTTTTTACAAAAAAGAAATAGATTTTATTTTTTAAAGAAGTCAATTTATAATCAAACAAAATTTCGCAAAATATTTGATTATGTATTAATTCCTTTATAATACTAATATATTTTTTTCTATTTTCTCTATATTCCATATCCAAATAATTCGAAATAATTCTTAAATGATTAGCATTTAACATATTTAAATTAATATTAAAACCACTATCATTAATTCTCTTTTTTAAAGATTTATTCGTATCCAATACGCCATAAATATTCTTCTTAAAATAATATTCATTATGTGAAACACTATCTGGATTAACATAATAATAGTATTTTTTATGATTTGCAAAATAACATGTTTTAGACTTAATAAATAGTTGAAGATAAAAATCAACATCTTCCATCATGGTCAAATTATCATTAAAAGATATTTCTTTTGCTATTTCGGATTTAACCAATAATAACATAACAAGGCAGGGAATCATTTCATCATTAAGAAAAAAATGCCTACTAATTTTGTTATAATCATCGCAGTCAAACTCTTTATTCGATAACTCATATAATTCATTATTAAAACCTTTTCCACCTACTACAAATAAATTATATCTCAAAAAGTCATATTTTTTCATATTAAGTATTTTAACCAACTCTTCATAACAATCATCAGCTAAGTAATCATCGGAATCAACAAATGTAATATAATCTCCATTAGCAATTTTTATACCACAATTTCTTGAATAACTAACCCCATGATTTGAATTATTTAGATATATAATTCTAGAATCTTTTTTTTCATATTCCTTAATAATTTTATCACTAGAATCTTTTGAGCCATCATTAATTATAATAATTTCAAGATTCGAATATGTTTGTTCAATAATAGAATCTAAACATTTTTCTAAAGTTTTTTCTGAATTATATACTGGAACAATTACACTTATTTTCATACAAACACCACATTTCAACTATTTTTTACAAATATCTAAAATATAATTTTCAAAAGTTTTACAATATTTCGTTATAGTAAAATTTGAAAGTATATCTTCATACTGACTAATCATATGCTCAGAAAGTTTTTTATTAGAAACAATTTTTTTAATTGAAAAAGCAAGTTCTTCAACAATATTTTTTCTATCTACAATCAAAGCAGATTCATTTACTATTTCTGGCATGCCGCCCGAATTAGAAATAATGAGAGAATTTTTAAACAACATTCCTTCTATCACAATCAGACCAAATGCTTCTTCCCACATACTAGGAACAACTTGTAAATCACCAATTGAATATAATACCCCTAATTCCTCAGCAGAAGCATTACCATAAATATATATTGAATCTTTATTATTTTTTATTTCAAAATCAATTTTTTTTAAATAATTTTTACATTCCTTACTATTATTTTTTAATCCACCTACAATTAAAAGTTTTAAATTATCATCCTTACTTTTAACCTTATTAAATGCTTTTATTAATTGCAAAACTCCTTTTTCAGGCATAATTCGTCCAGTAAACAATACAATGTAATCATTTTTTTTAAATCCTATTTTTTCATACATTTTTTCCTTTTGATATTCACTTACTTTGCCAAATTTTTTTATGTTAACTCCATTATATAAAACCTTAGTACATGCATCGCTACTTATCATTTTGATTTGATTACATATAAATTTGCTTACACACCAAAATTCAGAACAAGATGCCACAATTTTATTAGCATCTGCAACATTACAATTTAAATAATCATTGTGCAAATGATTAACTACTTTACTTTTTATTTTTCTTCCATACTCAATTAAAGATTCTACTTGATTTTCAATTATGACTAAATTGTATTTTTCTAGTTCATTTCTTTTTTTTAAATCACTTAATACATTCATAGCATATGCTGTAGGAACCTGCTTTCCTTTTAAAAATCTTCTTTTTAATGCTAAAAAATATTTATAAAATTTATATTTTAAACATCTAGTATTTATATATCTAAAAGATGTATTTATATATATCTTATTATATTCGTAATCTATATTATCTGATAAAGGAGAATAAACTGTAATGTTAATTTTTTCATTTTTTGAATTATATTGTAAATAATCATCTACAAGTCCTTCTATAGCTCCACCATTGACAGCTGGTAAAGGTAAATAAGGAGTACCTATTATTAATATTTTCACAAAAACACCTCGATTATTATTTTTCAAATGTACTCTTTTCATTTAATATAAATTCAAAAGCATTATTTATTTCTTGTTTTGTTTTTTCAAAATTTTTAAAGTTTCCTACATCATTAATACATATACATTTTTTCTTTTGTTTTTTTATTGTATCTACTATTTCCTTATTATCATCTGTTACTACATAGAATTTTCCAAAACTTTTTTTTCGTGGTGAGAATGTTCCTTCTACCAATTGATGATTTCTAAATATCCAATGATTTACATGATAATTATTTCTAAATCTATCTTTTGATGCTTCTTCTATTTTGTCTTGAGCATATTTCCATACTTCATTAAATGTACTCTTTTTATATGAAACAGGCAAATGTGACATTTTTATTCCTGGAAAATTATTCCACGGTAAAAGCAATAATGTTCTAATTTGATCTACACCATTTTTTAAATTGAACCATTTACTCTTATTCTTTTTTATTACCATTTTCATATTATATCTTTCATTTATTATCTCTATATTACTTAATAGACAATGTGAGAATCCATCATTTATTTTTGATGGTACGATTGCAGTTAATATTGCATTATCACATGGTAAATCGTTTTTAAAGAAATCTTCTTTAGATGTTTTATTTATAAGAAACATGTCATCGTTAAAATATACAAAATTTTCTGATAATTCTTCTATATTTGACATATATAGTTCTATTGGAACACTGTTAAATACTGGTAAGTATTCTTTTGGAATATAATCTTCATGTTTAACTATAACTAGTTTTTCATTTTCTATATTAAGCCAATTTGGTATATGTCCATAGGTAATAAAGTAAATCTTATTTACCCATGAAGCATACTTTTCTACTCCTCTAAACCAATATTTTAAATTTTCCCAATCTCTATATCTATTTACCGATGTATCTGTATTTTTTTCAGGTTTGTATTTATTTTTTTCTTTTTGCCATTTTGCATCATTACAATCTACCCAGGTAATTACAAAATCTATTTTTTCCATTGTTACACCTTCTACTTTCTTTTAGAATGTATCTTTTTTAAAATACTTTGTGGTATTAAACCTACAATTAAAGGTTTAATAACATAAATTAATCCTTTTGGATATAATCCCAATTTTTTATATCCTTTAGCACGCACTTTTGCTTCTTTAACTCTATATTTATATTTTCTCTTTGAATAACATACATCATCAACACGGTAAAAATACATTTTTTCTTGTAATGTATACATTTTTATACCTCTAGAAAACATACGCATAAATAAATCATAATCTTCATTTCTTTCAGCATATGATTCTTCACTATACAATCCTGCAATATCAAAACTTTTTCGATATGTTAATATCGAACCATGTTGAATAGGACTAGTAAATAAAAAACTATTTTTGTTTAGAACTTCATCAAATATTCTTTCTCCCCATACACCATTTTCATCAAAACAATTTGCATTTGTTGATACTAATTGATATTCAGGATGATTGCTTAGAAAATTTATTTGCTTTTCAAATCTATCTAATGTACAGTAATCATCACCATCCATACGTGCAATATACTCACCTTTAGATAATTTAATTCCTTTATTTAATGTTTTTTGTAAGCCCATATTTTGCTCATTTTTAAACAATTTAACTCTACTATCATTTTTACATAAATCTTCTAGCCATTCGTATGTATCATTTGTAGAACCATCATCTATTATTATAAATTCAAAATTTTTGTAAGTTTGATTTAATATGGAATCAATAGATAATTTTAATTGTTCTTTTTCTGGTATATTATATACACCCATAACAACAGAAATTAAGCCTTTTTCCATACTACTCACTCTTCTTCCATTCTTCATACATCTTTAAATGCTTATTACATTCTTTTGAATCATTAGACCAAGGACCACAAATCATCATATCTTGATAAAGATTATAATCAGCATTAATAGTAGCTTTACTCATAACATTAAATACAGCAACCTTCACTTCTGAATTTTTAAAATAATCACTAATTGCTGATTTAGTTAATTTTATTGAGTTACCTGAATCTATAGAATCATCTACAATTAAAATTTTTCTTGCATCGGTATGTTTAGAATAAATCATTTCATTAAAGCTAACTCTTCTATCCTCATTTTTCTCATGAAATGTTGAATTCATTTCTTTACTTCTTAATTTTATTAATATTTTTTTAGGAACAAATCTAAATAAAGGTTTTATTAATTTTTTTAATTTTCCGCCTTTTCTAGTAGCATATATTTCTAGTAATGGAGCATTATTTAAATCTGCCAAACACTTACCTATTATATATGATCCCCTAGCTATAAATATAACTAAATCATAATCATATTCTTTTTTTATATTTTCATATAATTCATTACATTTATCTTCCACGTTTTTTATTGATAATTCTACGTAATTCATTAAAATCCCTCCTGAAGAAAATATTTATTAATCTTGCTATTCTTGTCCATTTATGAGCAAAATTAATACATTTTTTTTCATTAAATTTAACATTTTTATATTCTTCTTTTAAATTATCTATTGTAATTTTATTTTCAGTAATAACATAATTTCTACCAAGTTCAAAAAAAGTATGAGCATCACTACCTATAATTTTAGTTAAATTATATTTTTCTGCTATTTCATTTTGTTTTTCATCAAATCTTGAACTTATATTTCTACCATTATGTACTTCTATAAAGTCTATCTCATCTTTATTCTTTTCAATTTCTTCTTCAACCAAAACTGTTTTATATCTTTTTTCATCATAAGGATGCGGTACATATACAATTCCATTTTGTTCTCTAATTTGTCTTATAGTTTCTTCAGGTGATAAATCTGGTTCTATTTTTTTTGTTAAACCTAATCCAATTATCTCACCTTTATTAGTAAATATTTCTTCACCAACAATAAGTTCAATACCATGTTTTTTAAATTTATTTTTAAATTTTAGAGCTCCTGCTACTTCGTTGTGATCTGTTATCGTAACAGTATCTATTTTTTTTACTTTTAACATCAATAATATTAACCAATAAGATAATATACTATCTTTAGAATATCTTGTATGTACATGAAATTCAGTTCTATACATTTTGTCACCCCTCTAAACGTTAAAAAAGATACATTATAATATACAATACGGGTGTGTATTATAATGTATCTATCTTAATATATTGTTGTAACCCCTGAAACTTTTTTATTCTTTTATTTAGCCCCATCTTTTTTTATTACACAAGCAATTGTTTTAAATATACATTTTATATCTAATTTAATACTTGCATTTTTACAATAATAATATTCTAGTTCTAATCTTTTTTCATATGTTGTAGCAGATCTACCATTGCATCCCCACCAACCAGTTATACCTGGTTTAACACTTTCATAAATAGCATGATTTCCATTATGATCATCCAATTCACCAACAATTAAAGGTCTAGGTCCTATTAAAGACATATCACCTTTTAATACATTAATAAATTGTGGAACTTCATCTAACGAAGTCTTTCTTAAAATATTACCTATTTTAGTTATTCTTGGATCATTTTCAAATTTTTGATTTTCTTTCCATTCCTTAGCATATTTTTCATCTTTTAATAATTGTTCTAATATTTCAGCACTATTTGGAACCATTGATCTAAACTTATATATATATATCAATTTTCCATTTTGGCCTACTCTTGTTTGCTTATAAAAAATTGATTTAGTATCTCCAGTAACTAAATAACATATCTTTACAACTAGCATTAATGGTAATAAACATATGCATCCTATCAAAGAGCATACAAAATCAAAAGTTCTTTTAATTACTAAATATCCTCTTCTTTTTATTTTTGTTTTTGTTTGAGCAACATCCATACCTGATGTAGCAATATCTGTCATATCCATAATAATTCTCCTTGTATTTTTATTAGTATATATAGTCTAAATTAACGTAATTTAAACACGAACAGTATTAATAATACTACAAAAAATAAGCAAATTCAAGTAAATCACTTACTTTTAAAGGCTTAGTAAAGCTAGATACTTGATTTACCCTTATTTTTCCTTACCTTGTAAGGTAAAATAAATTAATTATACTAAAAAGACTGGGTATAAAAATATCTTATATTGCAACATAAAAAATAAATACATTAATAATTTATTTGTATTAGTTGTATATAATATAAAAAAAATTTTTATTTGTCAAATTTTTTAGCTATATTAAACATATATAATAAAAATAAGAGATTCTAAATAGAAATCTCTTATTTTTTTATTAATTTTTTATTATTTGAATTATTGTATATATTATCCATAAAGTATTGTCTTAATCCACAATAGAATGTTCTATTAGTAATAGGTATGTTTTCTTCTTGTAATAATAGAAGTACTTGTTCTTTATCATATTTTGTTATTTCATACATAGTACCATCTTCTAATCCATAACTTATTTTTTCTTGAGTTAATATATCATTTATTCTTAATTCACTTATAGTTATATCATCTTTAAAAGTACCATAGAATTTATTTAAAAATATCTTTTGAGTAACAGATACATTAGATTTAATTAAATTATAGAATGTAGTTATATTATATGGAGATAATCTATAGAATTCTAATAATACTTTTTCTTTTTTTGTTACCATTAATTTATCTAATATATCTATTAAACTATTAATATCTACATCTTCTGTTTCAATTACTTCTTTAACATTTAATTCTTTTCTAATATATCTATTATTATGATTATAATAATAATCATAATACATAGAGTAGAATTCATCTATCTTTTCTTTATCTTCTTTTGATAGTGCTGATTTACTATATTTTACATATTTACAAGTTGGTTTATAATTTCTCTTATAGAAATATTCAATCATATAATTATAATATAATTGTTTATTCTTTAAATCACTTAATATTATTCTATTTTTAAATAATTCATTAGAACTAAGTGTTACTATTCTATTATTAATAAAATTAATTATAATAGAATATTTAAATTGTTCTTCTTCAGTTAATTCTTCATAATAAGTTTTATTTATTTTATTACTTCTTAATTTATTATTTCTTAATAAATCAAAAAACATACAATCTAAATCTTTATTATTATTTAAATATGAATCTATTACATCTTTATCTATTTCATTTTGAATCTTTATTTTTCCTAAGAAATTAATATATTCATCATATATTTTATTTACTTTATAAATTGTATTTAATTCATCACTATATTTATTTCCATATGTTTTTACATACTTCTTTTTATAATAATTAATATATTTACTTAATAAAATATTAGTAACATTATCTTGTATATATAAATACATAAAAAAGTCATCACTACATTTATAACTATTATAATTTTCTATAAATTTATTTAAATCAAAATTAGTTTCTTCAATACCATAATCATCATAATCTAAAAATCTATCTATATTATTTATAAATACTTTATATGAACTTATTATTTTATCTATTTCTAATATTTTATCTATAGGATAATCTTCATATACTTTAATAAATTTTTTATATATTATTGATTTATCATAATATGATACTAAAATATTAAAATATTTATTTAAATCTTCAATAGTTACTAAATTACTTTTATATAAATTCTTTATATAATTAGATTTATTACTACTATTTACATACCCATTATAAAAGTTATCTAAATAATTAGATGCTTCATAATATTTATCAGTATTATCTATAGTATCTATATTATTTAAATTATTTAATACTAAATATAGTCTTTTACCTATACAATAGCTTAATCTAACTTTACTATCTTCATATAAATATATATTTCTATATATACTAGTTATTTTTTGTTGTGAATAATCATTCTTATTATCTAATAATTCATCTATTTTATATAGAGAACTTAAAGATTTAATAAAATTATAACTTGATTGTAAACTTTTTATTTCATATCCATTTAAAGAGTATATATTATTTTTTAATATATTATCTATTCTTTTTAATATTTTTGGATATTCTTCTTTATATGGATCATCATATATAGATGTTCTTACTTTAATATTTTGTAATAATTCTATAAAATCTCTATTACTTAATTTATTCCATTCTATATATTTCATATAACACCTACTATTTAATATTTAATTATATTATTTCTATCTACTATATCTACTATATCAGTTAATGTTTTTACTTTAACTACCATTCTAGCATTTAAATTACCTTGAGAAGAATAATCTTCTGCGATAAACATATATACATCTTTTTTATTCTTTTGTATTCTAAAATTACCATGTGATAAAGCATCTCTTACTTTAGCATATAATACATAATATATTGAATACTTATTACTATCTTTTTGTACTACTGCTTGTTCTTTACCTAATCCTATTTTATTATATGACATATTTACTTCTTCACATTTAGTATATACATCACTACTACTTTTCGCACATATTATATTATTAAATACTTCTAATTCATCTAATTTTTTCTTTAATTCACCTTCTACTTTTTCTGATGACCATCCATAAGTTTTAAGTGTTCTATAAGAAAATGATTCTGGATCAATTAAACTATTGGTAACAAAGAAATTATATAATTTAAAATATGCTTTGGATGTATGAAATATATTAGATTGATACATATTTAAAATTGATAAATTTTTATTATTTATTTTCATATACTTCCTCCATTAATTATTTTTTTCTTTTTACTTTCTCTTCTCTTTTTCTATTTTTATAATATATAATATATCCATTTATATATTGTTCTATTATATCTTTATCTCTACCTAAAATAGTATGTGATAATTTTCTAGCATATTCTATTCCATATGGGAATTTTCTACCATTACTATATGATATTTCATATTTCTTTTCTATATATTCATCTATATTAGGATTATGCGCTAAAAGGTAATCTGTTATAAATAAATTATCATCTATAAATCTTCTTAATTTATTTTTAAATTCTATAAAATATTTATCATCCATATTAAATTTATTTATTATATTAAATTCTTCTAAAGTTATATTTTGAGTTTTAATATATTCATATAATGCTTTATCTACATTATAATCACATATTTTTATAAAACTTAATATTGTTGTAATACTATTCATATTATCACCTATTTTCTTGGCATTAATTTTAATGTTTTTTCTGATATATCTTTTTTTATTTCATCATTTTGACATGAAAACATAAACATTTGAAATATTAAATTATAATCATAGTCATCCATTTTATTTATGTATTTCATAACTAAATCTGTATCTATTTTTCTTTCTGGATACTTTTTATATTCTTTATTATTAATAAGAACTTTTGTTATCTTATATAATTTTTCTCCTACAGGATATGCATATATATTTTTACCATTTATTTCACCACAATAATGATTTGTAAAATCATATATATACTTTTCACCATTACTTACAATTCCTACTACATCATGATTAGCTTTTTTACCATCAGAAGAACACAATACTTCAAAACATTTTTTATCTAGTTTTTTTAATATATCTAGAATAAATAAAGTATTATGTCTACATACACCATAACCTGTAAATACAAATGTACCTATTAGTTCTCTAAAATGTTCATTTACTTCTTCAAAATTTTTATATTCATATTTATTATTATATGAAAATATACCTGTATATAATAAATAATCTAAAATAATTAATAATTGTAAATCATCTTCATATTCATATTGTTTTATTATATCTACAATAGAATCTAAATATTCATTATATATTTTTTCTAATTCATTATATTCTTCTAAATGTTCTTCTTTATATTTATCTTTTTCTAATTCTTCTAATGCTTTTATATAATTAATTCCAACAGTCATTAAAGTATATAAGCAAAATGATGTTGCAGGTAGAGAAATACGTTCTGTTAAAGTAGATAATCCTATTAATATAGCTGCTAATGATTCATATATACCACAGGTTACTAATGAACCATTTTTTCTCATAATAATTTTCATTTTTTTACTTACTTCTTTATTCATATTAAAATCTTTTTCCTTTATATTGATTTAAATATTCATCTTTATAATATTGTATATTTTCTATAGCAATATAATCTCCTACAGTTTCTGTTTGCATACTTATAATAGATAATTCACCCATAGGATATGGTATAAGATAATTCATATAACTATTTATAATATTATTTACTTCTATATCTATAGTTGTAGTATCCTTACCTTTATTTAATTCATTTTCAATATAATTAAATAAATAATTAGTAACTAAATCTTCTAATTTTTCATCTATATCTTCATTATTATATACTATATATAATAATTTCTTATCTAAGCATTCAATATAATTTATTTGACTACCTAAATTATTAATATTTAATTTATTTATTAAATATTCAACTCCATTATTTGCATATTCTTCTATACTTATATTATTACTTTTAAGCAATATTAATAAAGAATATATATCTGGACAATAGAATGAATCATCATTATCTATTCTCTTATTAGAAGCATACTTTCTAATTATTTCGGCTAATCCTTCATCTAGTGCTCTACCTAATACATAATTACCTTTATATTTATTATCATTTATAATACATGTTGTTAAACATGTAGAACATAATACTTCTTTATCTTCAATGTATGCTATTGTCATACCATGACCAAATACTTCATGATAAAAAGTATTAACAAAATCTTCACTATCAAATGCATTACTACTTATTACAATAGTACTATCTTTTGGTTCAAATTTAGCATAAGCTTGTTCCATACCATCTATTATTTCATCTTCATATTTAATTTTTAAATGTTTTAAATTATAATTTAAAACAGATAAATCCATATTAAAATTATTATTTTCTATATTATTAATACCTTCTAATAATAAATCCTTTATATTTAAATCTATATCTATACTATTAATAGTATTTCTTATATCATCATAAGTAATATTATATTCATTAGTATATTGACTAAATTCACTAGGAGTACATAATATTTTATAATCCTCTTCTGGACTATTATTTATTTCTATATATCCTGAATCAAATTTATCTATTGTAGTTTGATTAAATGAATTCATCTTATATATATCATCTGATAATAATTCTACACTAATACCTTCTTTAGTTAATCTATCTTCTATATTTCTTGAACTACATCCTACCATAGTACCTAATATAGTAGTACTTAATATAAATGATAATGTCTTACTTTTAAATTTATTAATATTTATCATATGCAAAACCCCTTTTTCGATAGTGATATATTTTACAATATTATTAACTTATTGTCAATTTTTACACAAATAAAAATAATGGATTTTATCCATTATTTCTTTAAATAACTATTACCATTAGCATAGTTAATAACTATTCCATCTTGTACATTATATACATATACATTAAACTTAATACCTTCACCATCATCTTCTATAGATAATGCTTCCATCTCTACTCCACTAGCTAATAAATTATTACCATTATATATAGGTGTTACTCTATATAATACATGATTTTCAGTACGTTTAATATAATCAGCTACCATATTTTCAAATTTTAACATTCCTACAGTATTCATATATCTAGTACAAGTAATTAAATTTTTTTCATTAGCATTTTCTCCTGTAAGTTGGTAACCTATTAAATGACATCTATTATATAAATATTTACCATCTACTATATCATATTTAACTGTATGCCATCCACTTGGTTTAACCATACCAATACTACCTCTAGGTTCTGTAGGCATCATATCTACACTTATATTAGCAATAGCTACACCACATCTACCTAATGCATCATGCTCACTATATTTTTCATAAGATTTAGTATTTAAGTCTTTTTTATCAAAGAAAGGTACATTATTATTTATTACTACATAAGATGAACCATTATATTCAGGTATTTCTCCTAAATTATATGATGTTTCTACTACTCTAGTTCCTGTTGAAGACATACCAGTAAGATAACTATTTATATCGTCTTTATATATTAAATCTAAATATATTACAAATAGAATTAATATAAAATAAGTAAACGGACTAAGTTTTAATTTAAATATTTTTTTTATAACTTTCTTCTTTTTTCTACTCATACTACTACTATCTCCTATTATAATTATAGCACATAATAAAAGAGGATAACAAGTTATCCTCTTTATTACTAAGTAATATTAGTTTGTTTTAGTACAATTAAATTCCATAGAACCTGCTTTAGTACTATCTACATAATGACCTACTTTATCATTGTTAGGATCAATACCAAATACAAATCCTACTTTCTTAGAAGATGAATAAGTAGTTCCTTGTGAATTACTTCCACTAGTAAATACATATTGTGTATATTTGTATCCATCTTTTTTAGATGCTGGTTTAACAGTTCCTGAAGCTTTATATTTAGCATCTATACTAAATACACCAACTTTCATTTTAACTGTTTTAGCAGATGCATCTGCATCAATAGTTAATGTACCTTTACTTCCAGTACATACCCATTTACCATCAATTTTCTTAGATGAACCACCTTTACCAACTGTAGTAACAACACCTACTAATACTATAACAGCAATAACAATACCAACTATTAATCCAGTATTAGCTTTCTTTGGTTGTTGACCATATACAGGTTGTTGCATTGGTTGTTGATATGCTGGTTGACCATATACAGGTTGTTGTACTGGTTGTTGATATGTAGGTTGTACAGGTTGACCATAATTATTTTGATTATTAAATTGATTATTATCCATATTAACTCTCCTTCTATATATATTAAGAATAACATTTATATTAGAATTTATCAAGTATTTTAATTTATTTTATATATTCTTTTACACTCTCTATATTATTTAAATCAATAGTATATTCTTCCTTATTTTTCATATTTCTTATCTTAAATTTATTAGTATTTACCTCATCACTACCTACTACTATTATATATGGTATATTCTCTTTATCAGCATATTCTATACATTTTTTTACTCTTCTATTATTTGGTTCTATTTCTACTTTATATCCCATATTTCTTAATAAAGTAGCTAGTTTCAAACAATATAAATTAGTATCCATTGGTATTATATAAATATAATCATTATTATCAAACTCTTTATCTTTTAATAATTCATATAAAGATGATAAACCAAAACTTATACCTACTGCAGGATAACTATTACCATCATTAATAAAGTTAGTGATCATATTATCATATCTACCACCACCACCTATACTAGATGTTAACTTATTATTTGCTTCATATACTTCAAATACATTACCTGTATAGTAGTCTTGTCCACGTGCTAAAGTTGAATCAAATGATACATATTTATCTATATTAAGATATTTAATATATTCAGTTAAATTATTTATTTCTTCTAAACCTTTATTTAATAATTCATTATTACTATTTACATTATTTAATTCTTCTATACTTAATTTAAAATAATTTAATAATTTATCTATTTGTTCATTATCTAATCCTATACTTAATAATAAATCTCTTATCTCTTTTTGAGATAATTTATTAAACTTATCTATAATAGTTATAGTAGATGATATTTTATCATCACTTACTCCAGCTTCTTTAATTAAACCACTCATTAATTTTCTACTATTATATTTAATAATAATATCTATTCCTAACTCATTAAATGCATCTACATATAATGTTAATAATTCTGCTTCTATAAGTTGTCCTTCAATACCTACTACATCTACATCACACTGAGTAAATTCTCTATCTCTACCTTTTTTTATAGGTCCATCTCTAAATACTTTTGCTATTTCATATCTCTTAAAAGGAAACCTTAATACATTTTTATTATTAGATATTAATTTAGCAAATGGTACTGTTAAATCATATCTTAATCCTAATTTTCTATTTCCTTGATCTGTTAATTTATATATTTCTTTTAATAAATCATTATTTTCATCATACTTATCACTTAATATATCATAATAAGTAATAATAGGTGTTTCTACAGGTTTATAACCATATTTTATAAAAGTACTTTCTAATATTTTATTTATATAATTTCTTATATATTGTTCTTTAGGTAAATAATCATATCCACCTTTTACATTTTCTATTTTCATATTAACTCTCCATTCTCTTTATAAATCTTTTTACTTCATAATCATCAATACTATCTTCATTTGTAATTACTCTAGTTGATATTTCTAATAGTCTTTTTAATATAATAAGTCCATTAGCTTTTAATGTATTACCTGTTTCTACTAAATCTACTATTGCATCTGCATAATTAATTATAGGTGCTACCTCAAGTGAACCTTCCATTTTAACTATATTAGAATTAATACCTAAATCATTAATTAATCTTTTAGCAATATTTGGATACTTAGTAGCTATACTTTTAATATCCTCTATTTTAACTCCTGGTATAGTTGAAAGTGCAAAAGAACATTTACCAATATCTAAATCTAATAATTCTACAATATTTTTATCATTTTCTTCTTCTATAGAATCACTTCCTACTATTCCGACATTAGCATACTTACAACTAACTAATTTAATAACATCTACTGGCTTAACTAATAATAATTCTATATTATCATCTACATTTATTTTTAAACTTCTATTTGGATTTATTATATTTTTAGTTATATTCTTATCTAATAATATTTTATAAAAATTTGCTTCTATTCTACCTTTTGATAAAGCAATTGTTATCATAATACTCATCCTTTCTTGCAAATTAAAAAGCTATTACATGGTACTTGTAATAGCTTTTTATATTAAAATATAAAAAATGTACAAGCACCACAAATAGCACTTGTACATTGCGACATTTTAATGTCGTAAGTCCAAGTGCAGAATATTATGATGATGTACATTTATATATAATTTTTTCATAATAATCTCCCTTTCGTTAAAAATAAATTAACACATTTTATTAATTAAGTCAAATATCATTTGTTAGATTCCTTTTATTCTTATTTCATCATCACCTAATAATGATGATAATTCACTTGGTATAGTCTCTAAATCTTCTTCTGTAGTATCTTCTACCATTCCTAATTTTTTTAATTCTGTAGTACTAAATTGATTTACGATATCATCATAACTTAAGTTATTAGATTTAATAGTATTTACTTCTTCTACTTCTATTGTATAATCTGCTGGTATACTAGGTAAAGTCTTAATCATAATAGATGTATCTCTTTCTTTAGCATAAAACTTATTTTTCATTAATAACAGTCTATCGCATTTAGCAGCTAATTCTATAGGACACCAAGCCATTCTTATATAATCTTCTATTTTAATACCTCTAAGTACATGATTTAATGATCTATCTAATTCATGTAATAGTGGTTCAGTAATCTTATTTTCAAATTTATTTAAATAGTAATCTGCAGTTTCATCTAATAATGTATTTGTATTTGACCAATTAATTTCTTTTATATTCTCTGTTGTGCGAGTCAATATCATACTATCACCACTATAATTTTAACATTATTGATTTTAATAATCAATATTATCAAACAAAAATAATACTATTTTATATAGTATTATTTAATCATTTAATAACTTTGCTAATTCTTCTGGTATTTCTGGATAATCTTCTTCAGGGTCTTCTGGAGGTACATAATCAGATAATTGCATTTCTCTTAATTTAACAGCTTCTTTAATAGAGTTAATATATTGTTCTATATCATTTTGTTCTTTTTCTATCTTAATCACTGTATCCTCCTCCTTCTCACAAATATTTTTTTGATATGTTTTTTTATTACCTAAATTATAATAAAAATTATTTTTTAAAGATAATAATTTTTCATATTTTAATGATAATTCCATAGGACACCAATTCATTCTTATATAGTCTTCTATCTTAATACCTTTAAGTATACTATTAATATTTTTTTCAAACTCATCTATTATTACTTCATTAATATTATCAAATAAATTTATATAATAATTAGCTAATTCATTTAGCTTATCATTAGTAGAATTCCAATTTATTTCTGCTATATTCTTTGATGTCTTACTAATCATATCTTTCACCATACTCATTATATCATAAAAAAAAAGAAATGTATAAACATTTCTTTAATTACTTATTAAACAACTATACCTCTTATAAATGGCAATTAATCAATTTAGAAAGAAATCAAGAGTAATTAAAATTACTTTGAAAATATTGGCCCTCTTTTTATTCCGGTCAAAAAATAAACGACTCTTATCGAGTTCAAAAAATTTATAAAAAATAGTGCATTTATTAAGTAATTTATGGATATAGAATCGAATCTATCTCCCTTTACAACTTAAATATACACTATTAACCTTTATAAATCAAATATATAATTTTAATATGCGCTATAAGTATTGTTTATAATGTTACATTTGCACACTATGTTTCTATTTCTAACTAACTATTTTCTTCTAAAAATTCTACAAATCTTCTTAATACTGGTATAACAAAGTCTCCTAAATATACTGCACATATATCCATAGTTGGTAAAGTATCATTAAAGTCTATAATTTCATAGTTTTCTTTATCTGGTTGCTGTTCTACTGCATTTTCTGCAAAATAACCTATACCTGCTCCATTTTTAACCATTTCAATCATAAATCCTGTTGTCCATGATTCAACCACTGGTTCAAGTTTTATATTTCTTTGTTCCATATATTCATCTAATTTAACTCTAATAGATGATGTAGCACTAGGTAATATTAATGGATACTTAACTAAATCTTCTGGTGATTCTAATTTAATGTCTTTAAAACTATCTTTCTTATATACAAAACAGTTTTTAAATTTTGTAAGTATTTTCTTTTCAGCTGACTTATTAGTTATATTAATTGGTAAAGCACCTATTATAATATCTATTTTACGGCTTTCTAATCTTTCAACTAATTCTTGTGTATGCACACTTATAATTTCAAATTTAACATTTGGATATTTTTTTCTAAATTCAATAATAAATGGCATCAAATAAAATGTAGCTATATGTGAGTGAGCACCTATCTTTATCTCACCTACATCTAAACTATTTAAGTTCATGATATGTTCTTCACCATTTTTAATCATATTAAAAGCAGCAGAAATATATGAATATAATTCCTTTGCTTCTATAGTTGGTTCAATACCTTTAGAGTTACGATAGAATAAATTATATCCTAATTGTGACTCTAATTCTTTTAGACTATAACTAATTGCTGGTTGAGATACATATAACTTATTAGCAGTCTTAGAAATACTCTTTTGTTCATATAATGTAAGAAATATTCTATATAGATTTAAATCTCTGTTATTCATAGAAACACACCTCGAGGAGTATTATATAATACTTTTATTTAAAAATCAAAATATATAAGCACATTTTATAAATTTTTATAAAAATTATTTATATGGGGTAAAAAAAATAAGTAATATATTATTTTTTTATATCATTTTAAGTATAATCTTACTATTCCTCCTTCTTCTATTTTAGTATCACTTGGTGATTGATATAATACTTTTCCTTTTCCTTCTTCTTTTATTTTAAATCCTTTTAATGCTTTTCTAGCTTTTTTAATATCCATACCTACTACATTAGGTACTGTTACATATTTTTTATCTATATAATTATCTTCTTTTTCTATACCATTAGGATCTGGTTCTATATCTAATATATCTATAATAGATTTCATTAAAGATTTAACTATAGGTGCTGAAACTGTACCTCCATACTGAGTAACACCTTTAGCATTATCTACTGCTAAATATACAACTACCTCTGGTGAATTAGATGGTAATATACCTATAAAAGAAGTAATATAATTACCTTGCATATATACTCCATCTTTTACTTTTTGAGCTGTACCTGTCTTTCCCCCTACTCTATAATCTGGTATATAAGCATTATGTCCTGTACCTCTAGCTACTACACTTTCTAATGCATATTTTACCTTATCACTAGCTTCTTTAGATATTACTTGTCTAATTTTAGTTGGTTTATTTTCTACTATTACCTGATTAGTAACTGGTTCATTAATACTTTTAACTATATATGGCTTATATAGTATTCCTCCATTTACAGCAGCAGATACTGCTACTACTTGTTGTAAAGCTGTTACTGATACACCTTGTCCAAATGCTGTAGTAGCTGTTTCTAATTCCCCTATCTTATTTACATTAAATATAATTCCATTTTCTTCTCCACTTAACTCTATACCTGTCTTCTTACCAAAGCCAAATTTATCTAAATAACTAAATAATCTTTCTTTACCTAATTTTAATCCTATACTAACAAATCCTGGATTACATGAATTTTCTACAACCTGTAAATAAGTCTGTTCTCCATGTCCACCATGACGCCAACAATGTATCGTAGCACCTCCTACTTTAACACTTCCTGAATCATAAAAGTGATCATTATCTAAATCTATTAGATTTTCATTTAAAGCACTAGCTAAAGAAATAATTTTAAAAGTAGATCCTGGTTCATATGTCATCCATATAGGTAAATTTCTATTTATTAATTCTTTATCATATTCTTTATAACTAGTAGGAGAAAAATTTGGTCTTGATGCCATAGCAAGTATTTCTCCTGTATTTGGATTCATAACTATAGCCCATGCTCCTTCTGGAGAATACATATTAATTACATTATCTAATTCTCTTTCTAATGCTTCTTGTATTTTAAAATTAATAGTTAATGTTATATTCATACCATCTTGTGGTTGTTCATATATTTGACTTAAATTTAACTTACTACCTTTAGCATCACTAAAATACTTTATAGCACCATAACTACCTGTAAGATAATTATCATATATTAGTTCTAAACCACTTAAACCTTGATTATCAATACCAACAAACCCTAATGTATGTGATAAATATTTATCATATGGATAATTTCTTTTAGATTCTTTTACTAAATATACTCCTGGTAATTTTAATTTATTTATTTTATCTGCTATTTCATAAGATAATCTTCTACCTTCTGGGTGTACTCTTTCTATAGATGTTTTCTTACTAACATGAAATAACATATCTTTATAATCTGTTTTTAATATAGTAGACAAAGTACGTGCTGTTAATTCTTTATCTTTTATTTGATTAGGTATTAATACTAATGATGTAGTAGTTATATTACCTGCTAAAACTGTACCATTTCTATCATATATAATACCTCTATTAGCTTCTAATGGTAAATTTCTACTCCATAAGCTTGTCGCATACTTATTTAATTTTTTATAATTAATTACTTGTATATAAAATACTTTAAATATTATTACTACAAATAGAAATATAATTACTAATAATACTATTTTTATTCTTTCATCTATTTTATGTAAAAACATATTATCACCTAATAATTATATGAAAAAAAGAAGACTTTTAGTCTTCTAATTTTTTAGTCTTTTCTTTATAATCAATAATAATATTACCACTATCTAAATGGCATAAATCTTTCTTTTCATCAAAGAAAGGTTTATAAGATACTTTACCATCATTAAATAGTAAATCTCCTACATTACCTATAAAATCTATTGAAGAATTAAATCTAAACTTTTTAGGTTTTGTATTTCTTCTATCATCATAGTTAAATCCATAATAGAAGTTTCCATCATTTATTACATAATCAATAATTAAATTCATTATTAATTCATTTTTTATTTTATCAATATCTATTGTTTGTTCATCACTATATGAATACCATATAATTTTAGAAAAAACATCATATGTAGTTTCACATAAATTAATTACTTCATCCATATTATATTTTTGATGTTTATTTATAAATTCAAGTATATATTTTATTTGTTCCATATTTTTAATAGGAATATTAAATAAAATATTTTTATATTTAAAGTTTTCTAGCATACTTGTAAGTGGTATAGGAAAAGCTTCTTTTTCTATATATTTTTTATCTATTAAATCATAGTATCTTTCTTTATTATTTACTATTAAATTTCCATTTATGAAATCTAATGCCATATCTTCAAAATAAAATCTTGGAGTAGAATATTCACAATCAATACCATTTTTATCATAACTTAAAAAATAATTACTTTTATATTTTTCAAATTCAAAATGGTCATACATTGAATAAAAATCCTCATTACTAAAAGCAAATCTAGTATTATAAAAGTTTGGACTTTCATGAACTCTAGCTTCTTCAAACATAATTATATATTTTTCTAAATATTTATATGGATTTTTTTTCCTTTTTTCATTTAAATAATATCTAATAGCTATATCTGACATAAATGCTGATTCTATATTTATTGAACTCCACTCTGTATATGGAATATTCATAACATACCATCTTAACATTTTATAAAATTGTTCTTTTTCTTCATTAGTTAATACTAAATTTTCAAGTTCTTTATATAAATATAAATTTTCTTCACTACATATTGATTTTAAACTAAAATCATATCCACATCTATATGTACATTCTTTTAAATCTATTTTATATCCTCTAGTTAATTTTTCAATAACATTAGAATTAATTGTTTCTTTTTTATTTTTTTCATAATATCTTTCTCTATCATAGAAAGCATTTTCAAAATAATCTTTTAAAACTATATAAGCATTTTCTCTTTCTTTTAATGATGGTAATTCATTAGTATTCTTTTCCATATGTCACACCCCACAATAGTTTTTATACTATCATAAATAATATTATTAGTCAAAAAAATAAGACTTAACGTCTCATTTTATTATTTTTTTCTTGATATTCTTTTCTTTGCTCTAATATAGATTTTATTAATTTAATTTTATTTAAAGCATACATCTTATCTTCACTTGATAATAAATCTAAATCTTCTTTTTTTAATTCACCTTTTAATGAATCTTTAATTACTGTATTAATATTATCCATACGTGATAAATGTTCTAATGTAGGATTAATTATTCCTTCATTAAATGGTTGATATAATTCATTATATATAACAATTATTTCTTTATCTGTTATTTCATATAATGTAAATATTTCAAATAATTCTTCATTAGACCATGTATTTATTACTTGTGATATATCAAATAATAATAAATCTCTTTTTACTTTTTCTATTTTAAAATGTTTTTTTCTAAGTATTTCTTTTTCATTTTCATCTACATAAAATGTTTCATATATATTTTCTAATTCATTAGGAGATGATGAATTGATTAAATCATATAAATCATATAACCAATTAGATTGTAAACTAGATAATTTATTATCACTAATAAATACTAATTTAACTAATGCATCATCTAATGTATATCCTTCATTATTCATTAATTTAATTACTCTATTTGAATCAAATCCATATTTAAGTAATAAATGTTTAAATAATACTCCATACTTTTCATATATCCATTTATGTGGTATTTGTTGTCCATTTTGTTTATATTGAAATAAAGCTTCATCTGGATCTACTTTATATTTTTCTATCATATTTCTTATTACCCAATAATTATATCCATTATCTAAGCAATATCTATATAAACTTTCACCCTTATATGTTAAATAATCATTATTCTTTGTAGGAATATCTTCTTCTATTTTTTCTAATGTAGAACCATTATCTAACATTTTTTCTACTTTTAATACTGGAATATTATGATATTTAGAAAATGAATCTACACTAGTCTTACTATTTCTATATAAGCTTTCTTTTCTTCTTCTTTGTGATTCTTTAGTAAGCATTACTGCTTTTTCAATATTATTATATAATTCATAATATTCTTTTAGTGTTTCTTTTTTTATATTTTCTAAACTTGCTATACCACTAATAGTTCTTTTTTTACCATTATATTCAATAGTTCCATTATGTATTTCTTTAGCTTTTTTACATTCTTTAATAGCATCATATATATTACCTAATTTTTTATAATATCTATCTAATGAATGTCTTTCTATATCTTCTTGTGCTGCTATAGCTGTTATAGACATCATTTTACCATTATATTCTATACTACCATTTCTCTTTCGTTGAGCTTCTTTAGTTAATTCTACTGCTTTATATATATCATTTTCTCTTACATAAAACTTTTTTAATGTTTCATATTTTATATTTTCTTTTTCTGATATAGCAGTTAAACTTAATTCTTCTCCATTATATTTAATTCTTTTTATACCTGAAGATTTTTTTAATCCTTCAACAGCTTCGTATATATTATTAGTTTTTTTATACCAATCAGCTAATGATTGTCTAGATAATTTTTCTTTATTTGCTATAGCATTTAATGTAAGCATTTCACCATTATATTCAATTAAGTTTCCTCGCATGCTATCACTCTTTCCTACCCTAATATTAATTATACAACAAAAAAAAGAAAATTATAAGAATTTTCTTTTATCTTTCATAACAATAATACATTCTATATGTATATGGATTAATTAATATAGCTTGTCTTTTTCCATCTTTATTATCTATAATACCCATTTCATATTGTGCATTATAAGCTTGTGTTTGTTTTACACCATTATTAATATATTCATTACCAACTAGTTTTACATTATAATATTTATATTTAGTATTATTATTAGATTTATCTACTTTTTCAAATGTATATGTTCCTTTTACATGGTTATTAGTACCATCACCATATTTTTCCCAAGTAAATTTCTTATCATATCTCATATCAAATGTAACTAGATAATCTCCTTTAGCACCACTACCATCAAAAGATTTACAATCCCATTTACCTGCTACTGGATATGCTTTAGTAACAATTGTACCTAATACTACTAATCCAATAAATCCTAGTGCTAAAACACCTATTATAATGCCTACTATTAATCCTATATTAGATTTTTTTTGTTGTCCATACATTGGATATACTGGTTGAGCATATCCATTTACTGGTTGTTGATTATACATAGAAGTATTCATTGGTTGTTGAACTATTTGTTGTACTGGTTGTTGTATTGGTTGTTGCACTGGTTGATTATACATAGGTTGATTATAATTATTCATTGGTTGAACATTTGGAGTTAATTCACTTCCACATCCTAAACAATATTTAGAATTATCACTATTTTGTGTACCACACTTATTACATATCATATTATTTATTCCCTTCTTATTCTTTCTAATCATCTAATCTTGGAGTTAAAATTTCATATCCATCTTTTGTAACTAAAACTGTATGTTCATAATGAGCAGCTGGTGAACCATCTAATGTTTTAATAGTCCATTCATCATCTAAAATATATATTCTTCTAGATCCAAATGTTAACATTGGTTCAATACAAATTACCATTCCTTCTTTAAGTCTAGGTCCTACTCCTGGTTTTCCAAAATTTGGTACATCTGGATCTTCATGCATATCAAGTCCTATACCATGTCCACATAATTCTTGTACTACACCTAAATTATGACTTGTAGCATATTCTTCTACTGCATGAGATATATCACCAATTCTATTTCCTGGTTTAACCATTTTTATACCTTCATATAAAGCTTTTTCAGTATGTTCCATTAAATATTTTTTATCATCATCAATACTACCTACAGCATATGTCCATGCAGCATCTCCTTGATAACCTTTATATCCAATTACAACATCTACAGTAATTATATCTCCATCTTTTAATTTATAATTACTTGGTATACCATGAACTACCTCATCATTAACACTTGTACATAATGTAGCAGGAAAACCTTCAAATCCTTTACAAGTAGGAACAGCATCATTATCTCTAATAAACTTTTCACATAATCTATCTAACTCTTGTGTAGTAATTCCTGCTTTAATATATGGTTTAATAAATTTATGCATTTTAGATACTAACATACCAGCATGTCGCATTAATTCAATTTCTTTCTCACTCTTGATTGTTATCATCTAATCACCTTTCTCGTAATTCCATATTCCTAACTTACCTTTAGCATCAATAGGTTCACTTAAAATTTCAATATCATCAAGTACCCATGCATATCTACCTTCTTCATAATAGCCACAGATATATTCTTGGGTGTCTTTTTTAATATCTTCAACAAACTCTTTAGTCATATATATACAATCTACTAAATTACACTTACATATTATTTGACCATAATGTAATTCATCATCACCTAATAAATCCATTAATTCTAGTCTACTTTGTGTTTTCTTATCAATTTTAGCAATTGATGCATGTATATATAATTCTCCTCTATATTTTGTTTTCCAACTTCTAGTTTCTATTCTTTTCTTTCCATTACTTATTAATGTAGCAAATGGTTCTTTTATACTTAATACTTTCATTCTATACGCCTCATTATATACTTGCAAGATAATTATATCAAAATTATAAAATAAAAACTACTATTTGTAGTTTCTATTTAAAACTTTTTCTTTACTAGGTATATAATCTTCTAAATCTAACAAAGATGTTTCATCATATATTGCATACAATATATCACTTGATTTAGTATCTAAATAAAATCTTTTAGAATCTATATTATATTTTTTACAACATACTACTATATTATTTCTTACTTCATCCAAAAATTCTTTATTATTTCTATATATATTTCCTAATAAATCATATATTTTATTATTTATATCTTCCCTAGATATTTTTATATCTACACCTTTTCCAACATGTACTCTATATTCTTTTAAATCTTCATATTTAGTATTAATTATTTCTTCTAGCACTTTATCTATTTTATTTTTTATAAATATTTCTTTAATAGTATTTAAGCACAAATAATTTAATTCATGATTAAAATATGTTCTTATTTCATAATCTATAACATCTTTATATGTCATATCCATATATTGTGATTCTTTTGTTTTAAAATCTTCATCATACCATTTTGAAACAGTTAAATGTATTGAATCATATAGGCAATTTATTCTATTATCAAAGAATTGATCATCTATTTGTCTAACCCCTATCCAATCATCTACCATTCCACATAATATTTGTGGTCTTTTAACAACATCTTTTAATTCTGCATCTAATTCTGGATTAGAATTTCTAATATCAGTAAATATATTTATAATTTTTTCTAAATTATTTTTATTAGCATACACCATTATTGTATTATCATTATTTAATGTATCTGAAAATTTAATATAAAATGGTAACTTTTTACTTAAGCATACACCTATATATTTTGTAAGTAATTTAAATATAAGAGTTTTAGATTTTATATTTATAGATACAATAAATTCATTATCTAATTCAAATTTTTGGTCTATATAATACATATATGAATTAATAGTTCTATAATCATTTTTTTCATCTATATAATTAAATTTATTAAATATTTCATATAATCTTGTATTTTGAGTATTACTTATACCATATCCTTCAACACTTATTTTTTCTTGATTTTTTATATAACTTTTTAAATATAATAAATCTGTTTCATTTATATTATATTTTTTATATGGAAATTTTTCTATATTACTATTACTTATTTGATTTTTCCAATATTCAAATAATAATTTACCAAATTCGCATGATGCAAAATCTTCACTATTTTTTTCTGAATAATTTCTAAATGATACATAGTTTTTTATATTAGCACTAAATTGTTCTCTTGTTCTAGATTTAAAATAACATTCTATTATTCGTCTAATATTACCATCACTAGTTAGTGGATTAACTATATTAATTCTCATATGTATCACCTCATTTATAGTTATGTATTATACCACATTTTTATAAAACTACAATAAAAAATATAGAGTATTTACTCTATATTTTGTTTCATTAATTTTTCTACTTCTCTATATAGTTTTTCATTAGCATCTACTAAATTCATATTTCCTACTTTAAATGGTTTACCAAATCTAATAGTAAGATTATTACTTCTAAATTTATAATCACCTGTTATACCAAATGGTAATATATATGAATCAGTTTTCTTTGCCATTGAAACTGCTCCAAATTTAAATGGTAATAAGAATTCATCTGTTTTATTTCTAGTACCTTCAGGAAATATACCTAATGCATTTCCACTATCTAATACATCTATAGCGCTTGCTTTAGCATTCTCATCATGTATACTTCTATCTACTGATATACATCCAGTACCCTTAAAAAACCACTTAGTTTTTTTAGAATCAAAATATTCTCTTTTAGCCATATAAGTAACAAATCTTTTAGTAGATATAACTGTTAAGAATTGATCATATAAATGTTTATGATTACCTGCTATTACAACTGAACCATTTGAGGGTATATTCTCTTTACCTATTACTGTTGGTTTATAATAAAATTTAAATAATGGTGTTAACAAGAATCTTCCTGTTCTATATAAAAATGGCATTTTATGTTTCATCGTCATCAACACCTATATCACTTTTTAATTTATTGAAATCAACTTTACCTAACTTAGTTTTTGGTAATTGTTTTCTATAAACAAAATCATGAGGTATCATATATTTTGCTAAATTCTTTTTACAATAATTTCTTATATCAGCTTTTACTAATAATCCTCTATATCCTTCTTTTAATACAATAAATGCTTTTCCTACTTCTTGTTTATATGGATGCGGTACACCTATCACAGTACATTGTAATACTGCTGGATGTGATTCAATTACTTCTTCTACATGTGATGGATAAACATTATATCCACTAGTAATAATCATTCTTTTCTTTCTTCCTTTGTAGAATACAAATCCATCACTATCCATGTATCCTAAATCACCTGTGTGTAACCATACATATCCATCATCATGCATTTGTAAAGCTGTATTAGTTTCTGATTCATCGTTTAAATAACCAATCATCATACTTCTAGTATTAACTACAATTTCTCCAACTTCTCCATAAGGCATAATTTTTCTTGTAGCTGGGTCTATTATTTTTACATAATTACCTGCTAAAGGTATACCTACAGAACCACTTTTATTAATATCATCACAAGCTAAACATACTGCTGCTAAAGCTTCTGATAATCCATATCCTTGAGTAATATGTGCTTTAGAGTTATGTTCTTTTAAATATGTATTAACTCTATCTTCTAAGTTTTTAGTTAATATATCTCCACCACTTACTACATATTTTAAAAATGATAAATCTAAATTTTTTTCATTATGACAATTTAATAATGCTTCATATAATGTAGGTACTCCAAGTACACATGATGGTCTTGTTTTTTTGAATAATGTATCAAATTTTTTAGCATCAAACTGTGGTACTAATATTGTGTAGCACCCTAAAGTTAATGGTGTATGCATTAATACGCTTAATCCAAATCCATGAAAGTTAGGCATAATAGCTAAACAACAATCACCTGGGTATAAATTTTTTAACATTATACCTCCTGTTTGTTCAGCACCTAATATAAATGCTCTATTTTGTAATACTACATTTTTAGGTGTACCACTAGTACCTCCACTATGTAATATTACTGCTGGTGTATTTTTACCATACTTAGTATATTCACCTAGCTTTTTACCTCGTGATAAACTCATAAATTTTCTATAACTCATAAATAATTTATCACATGGATATTTTTTATATTTACCTATTTTACTTATTTTAAAAGCAGTACGTTTAAATATATTTAATGAATCTGCTGGATTTACAAATATAACTTTTTGAACTTCTGTTTGTTTTATTATTTTTTCTATTTTTTCATAAAATTGATCTAAAAATACTAAGTATCTACTTTTAGTAGAAGTAAGACTTTGTCTTATTTCTTCTTCTGCTGATAATGGATGTAACATATTTCCTATCGCACCCAATTTATTTAATGCATAAAGCGCTATTAAAGCTTCAGGAACATTAGGAAGACAAATAGTAACTATATCTCCTTTACTTATTCCTAATTCATTAAAAGAAACACTTGCTTTATCTACTAATTTAATAAATTTTTTATATGTAATACCTTTTCCTAAATATTCTATTGCTTTATAGTTTGGATATTTTAAACTACTTTGTCTTACTTGTTCATATATACTTATATTAGGTATTTCATAATTCATTTCTTCATCTGTATAATATTTTCTCCATGGTGTTGGAACACTTTTCTTTTTTCTAAAAAAATCTAATAACATATTATTCCTCCAATTCGTTAATAAAAATATTTTCTAATTTTTTATTTTCATTTTCAAAATCATCACTACTAATATATATTGGTTTTAAAAATTCTATAACTAAATTTTTAGAAAACTTTTTATACTCCCCCTTAATTATTACAGGAACTATTGGTGATTTAGTTTCATAACTCATTTTAACAGAACCCATTTTAAATGGTAATATTGGTTTATCTGATTTATTAAATGTACTTTCTGGAAATATACCAATTACTTTATCATTTTCTAAATATTTAATAGATTCAAGAAATGCTTCATGTCTTTTTTCACTATTTCCTCTATCTACTGGTATTAAACCCATATTATTGAATATAATTTTTTTTAATCCACTAAAAAGTTCTTTTTTTGCTAAAAAATGAATTGTTCTTTTAGTTGAACTTATTAAATATATACAATCTAAATTATTTTTATGATTACTTGCTAAAATAACTCTACCTTCTTTAGGTATATTTTCTATTCCTATATACTTTGGTTTATAAATTATTTTAAAATAAATTGTTACTATAGGTCTTACTATAGTATAAAGTATACTATCTTTCAAATTATCACCAACAACATTATATCATTTTTTAAATATAGAAAACAATAAAAGAAAGATTATTCATCTTTCTTTATTAAATTTCTACTAGTTATATATGATGTAATAGGTATAACAATTATACATCCTATCGCACTAAATATTATTTTCATAAATTCTTTTGAATTAGTTATTATTTCTTTATCATAAAATCTATCATTATAAAATATAAATATTGTAGAAACAATACTTAGTATTACTAATATTGATAAAACTATTATGTCTTTTTTACATAATTTCATATTTATTATTTAAAGTCTTTCTTATATATTCTTTATCATCAGTATGCATTATATATATTTTTACACCTTTATTAGAAATCTCATCTAAAATATCTTTCATTTCATCTACTTTAAGATGTACATTACTAGTTGCTGATAACTCAGTATATAATTCATCTATATCATTAATATATGGTTTAAATGGTTCAAATGTAGATGTATCACTAGTATATATTATTCTTGTTTTATCTATATCTAATTTAATACCATATGCATCTATATTACTACCATGAATAGTAGGTATTAGTTCTACATATTCAGTACTATTTACTAATGTATAAGCATCATGAGGTACATCAGTTATATCTAAATAATCTATTATTCTGTTGCACTTACTAATTACTCTTACTTTCTTATTGTATACATAATATAAATACATAATTATTTGGCTTAAAGAACCTGCATGATCATTATGTAAATGTGTAACAATTATATCTATATCATCATAATTAGATATAATATTTTTTACTTTATTAAATACAGTAAATCCACAATCTATAAGTATAAATTTATTATTATTTACTATGTACGCTGAAGTATTATTATCTCCAAAGCCAGAATCTCCACCTAAGAAATTTAACATATTAATCATTACTCCTATCTTTATGTGTTTCTGTTATTTTTAGTTCTTTATCTACTGTAATATTGTATACTCTCTTCTTTAGTACTTTACCATCTGTTAATCTTTTCTTAGTAAATGTTACTTTAGTACTACCTTGTTTAATTCCTTTAATATTATAATATGTAGTAAAACTACAACCTTCTCTTTTAGAACAATTTTTTCTATTTGATTCTTCTTCTATATTTACTATACCTTTATTAGATTCATCAATAATTACCTTTTCAGCTGCTGATGAATTATGAGAAAATTCATATCTAATGTAATCTACTTTTTTTCCTTTTTTACCACAACCAGCTGCTACTACTATTAATAACATTATTATTATAAAACTAAATACTTTTTTCATATATACACTCCTTTTTTACTATTAATAGTATATCATATAAAAATAAAAACAGACTATTAGTCTGTAAATATTTCATTATATTCTGGAAATTTTCTATTTCCTTTTATATATTCTTCTATTACTATTTTGAAACTTATAATAATATCATTATTAGAATTTATATTTAGTATATCTTTATATATTATATTATCATAATTATGATTTACTCTCATTATATAATATAATCTTTTTGCTAAAGAAATATCATTATTAAAATCATTGATAATTGGTTCTAAAGATGCTACTAAAATAGCTTCTCCTTTAGTTATAAAATTATAATTATCTTGTATTTCTTTTACTACTTTAGCTATTCTTTCTTCATATTCTAAATTACCATTATAATCACATATCATATTAATACTCTATTACTTTTTCTTTATCTATTTCTTCTAACAATGATTTCTCTAATACTACTTTTTTACCAATATATTCTCCTACTTCTAAATCAAATAATAATAAGTTTTGAATACTAGACATAATACTTTGAAGTGCTCTAGCATTAGTTCCCATATCATATGCTTTATCTACTACACTACTTATAAATTCATCATTATACTCTATACCTTCAGCACCAAATAAAATACATGTTTTTTCAAATCCTTTTAATGGTGATATAGATGATTTTTCTAAGATTTCTCTTAAATCTTCTTTTGTATATGTTTTCATATGTGAAATTACTTTTATTCTACCAAAAAACTCTCTCATTAATCCAAAATTAATATAATCTTCTGTATCTACTAAATATGAATTATTATTATTTTCAATATTATTAAATCCAATAGTTTTTTTATTATTAATCTCTATCTTTTCTTCTTTCATATCAGTAAATGCACCTGCAAAAATAAAAGTTAATTTAGATGTATCAAATTGTACTTTATCTTTTACAAATAAAGGCATAAAACCTAAATCTAATTCATATGTTCCCCCACTCATAAATCCTAACAATTCTTTTTGAACTCCCAATTTCATACTTGTAGAATCTAATTCATTTTTCTTTGCAATCTTATCTATTTCATCTAAAAATACTATACCTCTTTGCGCTAAAGATAAATCACCATTAGCTTTTTGTAATAATTTTTCTAATATATCTGTAATAGTAGCTCCAACATATCCAGTCTCTGAAAATGCATTAGCATTTTCTATTACTATAGGTAAATTAAATTTAGAGGCTATTTCTTTAGCAAGTGCTGTTTTACCTACTCCTGTAGCACCATCTAAAAGTATTGCTACTTTTCTACTATCTAATTCATTATTAATATTTTCATTAGTATTAGATAAACTGTCTATTAATCTTTGATTAAAATATATATTACATACTAATGTCTTAATAGATTTATCTTGTTTAATAATTTTTCCATTTATATTATTTATTATTTCTTTTATATCTACATTATCCATACTATATTGTTTTTTCTTTTCTTGTTCTTTTTTTATTCTATTATCATATTCTTCATTTAAATTTAAAAATGTAGATAATGGATAATTATATAATGATGTAGAACTAATATTATTGATATTATTTTCTGAAATAAATTTTTTAGATTTTTCAGAGAAAGATCTCCTAACTCTAAATAATTGTAATTTTCTATAATCGCTTGTATCATATTCAAATTGATATTTAGATGCATATTCACTTATTCGTTTAATTGCTTCATCATAAGTTATTTCATATTTTGATGCATATTCATTAATATAATCATTTTCAAATATAAACATATAATAACCAGTAGTAGATTTTTCATTTATTGTAAAAGTAGGTCTAATATCTAAATCTATAAAACTAGGATCACCTATAATTGTTTCAAAAAATTGTTCATCTTTATCTCTAAATTTACCATCTAATACAATTATCTTTTTATTATCTAGCTTAGTAGTTATACTACAACTTGAATTATATTTAATTAGTTTATGATAATCACTTTCTTCTTTATAAATAATTGCTAATTTACTCATTCTATCCCCTAAATTCTATTTTTAATACTTAATATATTTTTTTACAAATTCACTATTTGAATTAGCAAACTTACTTAATATTTCTCTTTCATTTAAATGATTTATTACTTCATCTATGTTATCTTTAATCCAATATAACCTTTTATTTGGATATGATACTATATTTTTTTGTTTTAAAAAGAACATTAAATTAATATCTGATGAAAACTTTCTTATTGGTGTTGAAGATGATGTGTAACAATCATTATTATATTTTGTATATATACCATTTTCTCTGTATATAGCAAACTCACTATTACTTCCTACATAGTAATTTACTAATAATGATGGTAATGAACCTAATGATTCTATTCTTTTTATATTTATATCTTTAATCATAGAATAATTAGTATTCTTCTTAAGAACATTTACTAATTGTTTTAATAAATATAATGTATATGTATCATTGTTTTTTATATTTCTGTTATCTAAATATTGTTGTGCTTGATTAGTTATAATATTACTATTTATATATGTTTTTACTCTATCTATATCTACATTACATATATTTCCTTTACTATCAATTATAAATTCAAATCTAATTACATTTTTAGGATAATTACCTCTTAATGATAAGTATTTATGTGATAATACTGGTGGTAACATATCTATAGTTTTTTTAGTTTTATCTTCATTAATTAAGTATATACTACATCCTCTATTATATGCTTCATTAAATAATTCATTTTGTTTTACTATATAACTTGGTACATCTGATATATAAATATTTAAATAATATAAATCATCTATTTTACTTATACTAAATGCTCCATCTAAATCTTCTGAATCAATATCGTCAATTGCTACAACATGTTCTTTAGTAAATAAAGGTAGTTTTTCAAAATATATATCTTCTTTCTTTATATTAAATGTAGGATATATATTTATTTTTTCATTCATCATATCTACTCTAACTAATTTATTTGTTTGTTCCTTAGTTAGATAGATATATACTTTTTCAAGTAATTTATTTTTTAATTCAAAAAATTTTTTATTATCTACTTTATATAATAATTCTTCATCAGTTAATTTAATCATTACTTTCTTAAGTAGTGATATATTTAATATTTTAACATTATATTTTTTATCTATAACATACATTTTATTTACTAATTTTTCTAATAATTCCATATCTATATCTTTTGATTCTAATAAGATTAATATATTAAATAATATATCATTAGGATTATTATCTATTAATTTAATTAAATAATCATATTCTTTTAAATTATTCTTATATTTAGTTAAATATTCTTTTAATACTAATCTATCTGAATCATATGATAAATATTGTACTATTAATTCTTCTAGTAAACCTTCATTTAATACTTCTGGTATATATTCAACAAATATAGATATACATTCTATTAATTCTGTTTCTGTTAAATCTTTATAATCTTTTTTTAGATATTTAATATATTCGTTATACTTATATTCGTTTCTAGAAAATAAAACCAATTTTCTTACTCTCTTATATAAAAGATTATCTTTAGTTTCTTTCATATTATGTTTTTTCATAGTTATAAATAATTTATCTATTTCAGATGAAGATAATTTCTTTTTATTTTGTAAACTTTTATGAACAAAACATTCAAAGCCAATTCTAAATTTATCACTTTTATTATTAGCCATAGTATCACCACTTTATTTGAATATATTAGCACATATATACCTTTTTTTCAAATAAAAAGCATCGTTAAGATACTTTATATTCTTTTATCAATTATATTATTTAATTCTTCTTTAATACTCTCTGGTAAATCATTAATAATTGTACTGAAATTAGCACTTACTATTAACTTAGACGCATCTTTTTTATCTAATCCTCTACTCATTAAATAGAATAGTTTATCTTTAGATACTTTACCACTAGATACTCCATGAGTACCTATTACATCTTCTTCATGACATAATAACATAGGAAGTGATCTAGATATACAAGTATCAGAAAATAATATACAATTTTCATTTTCTTCTCCTACTGATTTTGATGAACCTTCTTTAAAATCTATGATACCTCTAAAATTTTTCTTACTTGTATCAAATAAAGCACCTTCTACTTTCATAATACTCTTAGAATTTTTTGCTTTAATATCAAAATTATAATTCATATCTAGTATATTACTATTACTTCCTATATACATATTATTTAATATATTAGTAGAATTATAACCTATTATATTACTATACATATTATTTATTTTTATATTACTACCTATATCAATAATATTATGTTTTATATTTGAATTATCTAATACTTCATTATCAATAGCTAAAAAATGATTACTATTTTCATTTAATAAATTTATTATAGTAATGCTTCCATTAGAATAAGGATTAGATATTGTATTTATTTTTAAATATCTAAAATGATTATTATTATCTTCTGATATAGATTTAATAATTATGTCAGCTTTACTACCACTTTCATATACAATATTTAAATTATCTACTAATGAATCATTATTATTAAATTTATATATAAATTCTATTGGTTCATCTATTTTAGTATCTTTAGGTATTTTTATATCTACATTATAGTATGAATCAAAATCTATACCTATTCTACTAGATAATTTTTCTTTTTTAGTCACATTAACTTCTATATTAGTATATTCATCACTTTTAATACTGTATGCTTTATTATTATAATTAGTAGGAATAGTAATATCTATATCAATATCATTAATATTAAAATTATTAGTTGTTTTTAAATCTAATTTATTTAATTTCATATTACACCTATCCTATTGTTCCTTCTAATTCTAAATCTATTAATCTATTCATTTCTACAGCATACTCTACAGGGAATGACTTAGCAACTGGTTCTGCAAAACCTCTTACTATTAATGCTTTAGCATCCTCTTCACTCATTCCTCTTGTCATTAAATAATATATAGCATCATCACTTATTTTTCCTATCTTAGCTTCATGTGCAAATTCTACATCATCAGTAAGTAAAGTATTTACTGGTATAGTATCACTTCTAGATATACTATCTAACATTAATGATTCGCATGATAACGATAACTTAGAATTAACTGCTTGTTTCTTTACTAATACATTGCTTCTAAAAGTACATATTCCTCCATCTTTAGATATTGATTTAGAATTTACTATTGTACTTGTATTTGGAGCATTATGTATTACTTTCAATCCTGTATCTAGATTTTGACCTAGTCCTGCAAAAGACATAGCAGTAAATTCACATTTAGCACCACTACCATTTAATACACTAAGTGGATATAACATAGATACTTTAGATCCAAATGATCCCATTATCCATTCTATTTTTCCATTTTCTTCTACATAACATTTCTTAGTATTTAAATTTAACATATTACGAGACCAATTCTCTATAGTAGCAAATCTTAAACTAGAATTCTTTTTAACAAATAATTCTACACATCCTGCATGTAAGTTTAACTCATTATATCCAGGAGCAGAACAACCTTCTATAAAGTCCATAGATGAATCTTCATCTACAATAATTAATGTGTGTTCAAATTGTCCAGCACCAGGAGCATTTAATCTAAAATAACTTTGTAATGGCATATCTAATTTTATACCTTT
>CADBNE010000061.1 GCA_902795975.1 uncultured Erysipelotrichaceae bacterium | reverse complement strand
GTATTTACTGGAGATAGAGTAGTTAAATCTAATATGAAAGGATTAGGAGCTAATAATGGAACAGTTACTGCAACAGCAAGAGTAATTAATTCTTTTGATGAAATAGATAGATTACAAGAAGGTGATATCTTAGTAACTAAATTTACAGATACAGGCTGGACACCAAAATTTGCTATACTATCAGGTATAGTAACAGAATATGGTGGAGTATTATGTCATGCAGCCATAGTATCAAGAGAATATGGAATACCAGCTATTGTAAGTGCAACAAATATAATGAATGAAATAAAAGATGGAGAAACAATAACAATAAATGGAACCACAGGTGAAATAAGAAAGGAGAAATAAAAATGATAGGAAAATGGAATAAATCAGTAATATTAACTTATTTAGGATTAGCAGCAAGTGCTGCAGGTATAGCATTATTATCACCATATTGTGATGTTGATTTAAAATATGTCTATATCTTATTAATGTTTGCAGGAATATGTGACATGTTTGATGGAACAATTGCAAGAAAATGTAAAAGAAATAAAGAAGAAAAGGAATTTGGAATACAATTGGATTCATTAGTAGATGTATTTAGCTTTATAGCCCTACCATTAGCTATTTTAGCGACTGTTAATGAAAATATATACTATATACCTATATTTATAATTTATGCTATTTGTGGAGTAGCAAGATTAGCTCATTTTAATACAATAGCACCAGAAAATACTCCAGTAAAATATTATGTAGGATTACCAGTAACTTTTTCCGCATTAATATTTCCATTATTATATATATTAGCTTATTTTATAAAATCAGATCCTTTTATGATTATTTATAATGTAGTAACACTAATAGTAGCTATATTATTTGTAATAAAAATAAAAGTACCAAAACCAAAAGTTAAATCTTCAATATTCCTTCTTTTACTTGCAATAGCAGTAACAATCTTCTATGTACTTGTATGACAAAAGTCTATAATCGTAAATTAAAAAAAGTAGAAGAAGTAAATCATTATGGTGGAAATATACTAGATAAGATATATCAAAAACCATTTATAACTAGATTAGCAACTTCAAAACCAATATCTAGATTATATGGATTATATAATGGTACTAAAATAAGTACTAAAAATATAAATAAATTTATAAAAGATAATAATATCAATATGGATTTATATGAAGAGAAAAAATATAAATCCTTTAATGACTTTTTTATCAGAAAATTAAAACATATAAATATAGATAAGGGATTTATTAGTCCAGTAGATGGTAAATTACTAGTATATAAAATTGAAGATAATTTAGAAATTAAAGTAAAAAATATTACTTATAAAGTATCAGATCTAATAAATGATGAAATTAAATTAAATAATGGTTACATATTTATTTATAGATTATCAGTAGATAATTATCATAGATTTCATTATATAGATGATGGTAAAAGAATTAAAAGAGTAAAAATAAAAGGAAGATTACATACAGTAAGTTCTTCCTCTAATAAATATAAAATATATAAAGAAAATGAAAGAGAATATAGTATTTTAAAAACAAAAGAATTTGGAAATATTATCTATATGGAAGTAGGAGCACTACTAATAGGTAAGATTATAAATCATGATTTAAATAACTTTAAAAGAGGTCAAGAAAAAGGTTATTTCTTACCTGGAGGAAGTACAGTAATAATTATTGCAGATAATATAGATGTAGATAAAGATATATTAAAATATAGTAAAAAACATATTGAAACATTAGTAACAGTAGGGGAGAAAGTCGGTGAAAAGAAATGTTAAAAAGATTACATATATACTATAAAGAACGTTATCCAATCTTTTTAAGAATACTTTTAGGTTTAATAGTCTTTGGAGAAATATATTTCATTGTCTTATTAAATCAAGGAGTAACTAAATTCAATATAGGAATACAAGAAATAATAGGAGGCTATACAGTATTTGCATTTCTATTATGGTTAAGAGTAGCAGATGATTTAAAAGATCACGAAACAGATAAAAGATTATTTCCTGATAGACCACTTGCTAGTGGTAGAACAGAAATAAAAGATGTTGTAATATCTTGTGCCATAGTAGAAGCAATAGCAGTAGTATTAAATTACATATTTATGCCTAACTTTATTTTCTTTATAGTACTATATGTATATGGATTCTTAATGAGTAAATGGTTTTTTCAAAGAAGTAAAATACAACCTAGCTTGCCTCTAGCACTAGTTACTCATAATCCAGTTCAAATGTTTGTTAATTTATATATAATAAGTTTTACAGTAATAAAATATCATTTAAATCCATTTACTCTTACTACTGTAATGACTTTATTTACTTTATATTTTCCTGCTCTTATCTGGGAAGTATCACGTAAAATTAAAAATCCTAAAGAAGAAAATGATTATACTACATATTCAAAATTATTTGGATATAAAAGAGCAACAAGATTTGTCCTTATAGTAACAATAATGGATATAATAACTAATTTTATATTAGTATGGAATCTATCTAAATTATCAGTAATAGTACTATTCTTATTAGTTACATGGATGACTATTAAATTTATTGATTT
>CADBNE010000060.1 GCA_902795975.1 uncultured Erysipelotrichaceae bacterium | reverse complement strand
TCATCAACAAAAGTACAAGTTCTTAAATCTGGTCCTTTTGTATCATATAATGTAGCTATATTAGCTCCTAATTCTTCATTAGCTCTTTTAATTAAGCTTTCATCTAATTTTCTTTCTTCCATTGTAGCATGTGAGAAATTGATACGTGCAACGTTCATTCCTGCTTCTACTATACCTTTGAAATTTTCCCAGTTTTGAGTAGAAGGTCCAATACTACAAATATTTTTTGTCTTTTTCATATTACTATACCTCCAAAATCGCATATAAATTATATCATTTTTTTAAAATTTAGTAAACAAATTTTTATAAAAATAATTATTATCTTTTTATATCCTTTATAAAGCCAATTTATAAATAAAAAACTAGTCTAATGACTAGTTAATAACATAAGTGGGGCGGGCTTAGGGAGTCGAACCCTAGCATAACGGAACCACAATCCGCCGTGTTAACCACTTCACCAAGCCCGCCACATATTGGCGTTTTTTTTCAAATACGCAGTATAATTATATCAATAAAGTTATTAAATTGCAAGTATTTATTTAATATTTTAATTAGTTTATGATACAATATCTCTAAACGAGGTGGAATAATGGAAACATTATTATTAGAAAATAATAAAGAAAGTTTGATGAATCAATTAAAATTTTTAAATGATTTTTTAATATATTATAACGTTATAACTGATATTAAAATAGGAAATCAATACAATATTTTACCTAACAACACTTATAACACTTTAATAAGCGATGATAATATTAATATATTAACTAACGATAAATTAATAACTCCAGAAATATTTAATATGGCATTTAATGAAGTAGTATTTAAAGATAATGAAGAAAGAGAAATACTACAAAGTAAAAATGGGAAAGAATTAAGCATAATTAATAAAAAGAGTGATTTAGATAACTTTTTTAAAACAGAAAATAACGGTACACTATATACAAATACAATGAGTAGAATTAAAATACTATATCCTGGTACATATAATAATTTGGTAAAACTTTATGAATATAATTTCAAATGCGCTATAGAAACAAAAAACAGAATATGTATATTTAAAAGAGGTACTAAGATTAGAGCAACTACTTTAGCAAAACAAAATAATTTTAATTTAGTACCAAATTATTATGATAATCCACTAGTATATAAAATTAATAAGCTTTATTAAAAGCTTATTTTTTTAACACTATTATATTTTTTACATAGTATATTGTGAGGTGGATTTATGTATAATAATAGCCTATATGAACCCTATCAAGGATTTATAAGAGGAAATATGTTTAAAAATATATATGATCAATATGGAAAAGTATATGAAATAAAACCAGTAAATGAACAAGCAGAATTACTAACTTATATAGATATGTTTGATTTTGCTTGTATAGATTTATCTTTATATCTAGATATTTTTCCTAGTAATCAACAAATAATTAATTTATATAATCAAATAAAAAATGAAAAGAATAATATAGTACAAAAATATGAAGCTAAATACGGACCATTAATGCTAAATAATTCATTAAATGAAAATTATTGGTTATGGGATAATTCTCCATGGCCTTGGGAGGTATAGTATGTGGAAATACGTTAAAAAGCTCGAATATCCAGTGAATATAAAAAATACTAATTTGGATATGGCTAAAGCACTTTTAGCTCAATATGGGGGTCCTGATAGCGAATTAGGGGCTGCTATGAGATATTTAAATCAGAGATATACAATGCCAGATGAAAAAGGTATGGCATTATTAACAGATATAGGGACAGAAGAATTAGCACATATAGAAATAATAGCTACTATGATTTATCAATGTATGAAAGGAGCATCTACAGAAGAATTAAAAAAAGCTGGATTATTAGGTACATATATACAACATGACCATGCAGTTTTTCCAACAGATGCTAACGGAGTACCATTTACTAGTTCATATATAGAAACTAGTGGAGATTGGAGAAGTGACTTAGAAAGTGATTTAGCAGCAGAACAAAGAGCAAGAACTACATATGAACATTTAATGAATATAACAAATGACCCAGATATTTTAGCACCACTATCTTTTTTAAGACAAAGAGAAGTAGTACACTATCAAAGATTTAAAGAATTAAGAGATTACTATATAGAAAAGTATAATAAAAATAGCATTAATTAATGCTATTTATTTTCTATTAAATTAACATTTTCTAGAAGTACACCTGTACCT
>CADBNE010000059.1 GCA_902795975.1 uncultured Erysipelotrichaceae bacterium | reverse complement strand
TTACACAAAAAGAGAAAAATGATTTTCTCTTTTTAATTTACTGCTTTTTTATTGATGTCTCCTATTTGGGGTTCACATCAAAAATATGGCTTTTTTTTGTGTTTTGCACTATATTTATTAATTTTCTTGACATAGAAATTAAAAAATGTTAAGATATTTTCTATCTTGTATAGGGGGGAATATGTATGTACGAGGAAAGACGTGACACTTTTTCAATTAAAGATGTTCTTTTAGAAATATTATTAATTATATTATTTGTACTAGTTTTAATATGTATATTTCCAACAAAGAATCATATTAAAAAATTATTAACAGGTAATAAAACAGAACAACAAACTAAAATAGAAGCAAGTGCTGATGATATAGATAAATTAGCAACACTATATAATCAAGTATTTGCTAATAACATTTATAACATGAAAGAAGCTGCAGTAGGATATTATACTACTGATAGATTACCTCAAACAGTAGGTGATTCTTCTAAAATGACACTTGAAGAGATGTATAATAAACATTTAGTTTTAAAAATAGCTGATAAAAATGGTAACTATTGTGATGAAACTAAATCATATGTTTCTATAACTAAATATGATAATGAATATCAAATGAAAGTTAATTTAAGTTGTGATGAAGAAGAAGATTATATAATTGTTTACTTAGGATGTTATGATTATTGTGATGCATCAGGAGTATGTGAAAAGAAAGTAACAGTAAAAACAGGAAAGAATAGTAATTCTATTCCCAGTAATAGCTATAGTGAGCCTTCTATAAGCAATAGTAATGATGATGACGATAATTATAGTAGTAATTCACAAAGTAATAAATCAAATAATAATGAAGTAAGTAATTCTAATAGTAATAAGAATAGTAATTCAAATTCTAATAGTAATTCAAACTCAAATAGTAATAGTAACAATAATTCTAATAGTAATTCAAACTCAAATAGTAATAGTAACAATAATTCAAATAGTAATTCTAACTCAAATAGTAATAGTAATTCAAATTCTAATAGTAATAGTAATTCAAATAGTAATTCAAATTCTAATAGCAACAGTAATTCTAATAAAAATGATGATAAATGTGAATTGAAAGTTAGAAATAATATGACAATTTTCTTTGATACTGTAGGTGGAAGTCAAATTTCAAATGCAAGTTTCTGTACAGGAGAAAATTGTGCTTATCAAGATATTTTAATTCCTGTACCAACTAAAGAAGGTTATACTTTTGCTGGTTGGTATACTGACACAGACTATAAGACATTAGTTAATATTACATCTAATAAATCAGAAGATATAAGTAAATTAAATGTATTTAATATGATATCTGTATTAGATGAAGATGGATGTGGACGTAGTGATGAATCATTTGCTATGGTATATGCTAAATGGATTAAAGATGAAGATGATTGTCCAGTAGTTATGGGCGCTGGAATGAATATCGTAAATTATGAAACAAATGGTGGAAGCGAAGTTAGTACATTAACTGTATGTAAAACTTGTGCTGATGCTAGTGTAAAAAGAAATGTACCTGAATCAAAAAGAGAAGGTTATAAATTCTTAGGATGGTATACTGATAGTTCATTAAAAACAAAGGTAACATTTAATGAATATGGTTTACCAACAAATACTAAATGGAATAAAGTAGGATGTTATGATACAGAAACAACTGTATATGCAAAATGGGAAAAAGAAGAAGTAGTAGATAAGAAAGAATATGTATGTGAATATAATATCTCTACTCCAGGAACATCTTCAGTATCAGATTGGTCTGAATGGTCAACAAAGAAGATAACTGAAACTAAAGATATAGAAGTAGAAACAAGTGTAAGAAAAGAAGTTACTGGTTCTAAATATGAAGAAAAAGTAGTAGGTACTAAGTATGAAACATATATTAAGAAATATTCTACAGTACAAAAACTAGTTGGTACTAAGAAGGAAAATAAAATTGTAGGATATAAATATGAAAAAGTTCCAGTAAAGACTGTTAAACAAAGAGTAGTAGTAGGTACTAAACAAGTTCCAACAGGAGAAACAATAACTAAGACTACATATGTAAAAGTTCCAGCTGGTTACAAAAATGTATATGTAGAATCTGGTAGTGGTACAACAATTCCTGCAAATACAAAAGAATATACATATGTTAAGAAGGGTTCAACAACAAGTCAAAGCTGTTCAGGATGTGTTACAAAAACAATTTATACATGGGATGTATATAAGAAAGTTGTAGTATATAAAGCAGAAGCTAGAACTGAACAAGTACCAGTTTATAGAACTGAAAATGTATATGAAACAAAAGATGTTACAATCTATTCTTCAAAGAAAGTAGATATATGGGATACAGTAGAAACTCCAATATATGAGACTAAAACTGTACCTGTGTATGCTGTACGTGAAGTAGAAATAAAAGAAAATGTTAAAATTGATATTTATGACGAAGTAACATACTATCGTTATAGAACTAAAGAATATATTGGTGGTGCAACAGAGAGTGTATGGAGCACATGTGACCCAGTAGATGAAAGTCTTATAAATAAAGGATATAAATTAACTGGAAATAAGAAAGAAGCATAGTGTAAATAGCAAGCAAAAAGAAGCCATATAAGCTTCTTTTTGTTTGACAATGCTACTTTAATGTGTTATCATAAAAATAGAATAGAATAATATAATATTATAATAGGAAGGGGCTTGTCATGAAAAGCACATATTTATTCGACTATGTTAATGAAAATGAATTTAAAAAGCTAGAGAGAGCAATAAAAAAATATAACATGCTAGCCTATAAAAAATTATATTTTGAATACTATCCAGCTTTAAAAGAAGGAAATTTTTTAGGTAAATTAATTTCCACAAATAAAGAGAATAATACAAAGACATACGAATTGAAATTACCAACAGATGCGTTATTTTCTAAAGTGCATGGTGACATTAAATTATATTATTTAGTATATGAAAATGAAAAGATAGTAATGCTTGATAAATTTGAACCACATGAAATACTAAGTGAAGGACACGCAAGTGAATTAGTTACATATAAAGGTGTTATGGTATCTAAACAACATGCAGAAAAAGATATGTTTAAAATAAACTTATTAAATATGATACAAAAATAGAGTTAAAACTCTATTTTTTTTATGGTATAATTAAATAGGTGATGATTATGAGAAAGATGTTATATAGTTTATTTTGTTTGATAATGATTTTATCATTAACAGTATTTATCTCAGGGTGTGATAATAAAAGTACTAGTAATGATAGTTCAAATTCAAACAGTAATATAAAAAAGGAGGAGAAAAAGGAATATATGACAGGAAAACATAATATTAAAATTGAAGTAGAAGATTATGGTGATATTGAAGTAGAATTAGATGCTGATACAGCACCTATTACTGTTACTAATTTCATTAAATTAACAAAAGAAGGATTTTATGATGGATTAACATTCCATAGAATTATTGATGGTTTTATGATTCAAGGTGGAGACCCACTAGGTAATGGTACAGGTGGTTCTGATGAAAAAATAAAAGGTGAATTCGCAAGAAATGGAGTTCCAAATAATATTTCTCATAAAAGAGGTGTTATTTCAATGGCTAGAGCCTCATATTCAATGGATAGTGCTAGTAGTCAATTCTTTATAGTACAAAAAGATTCTGACTTCTTAGATGGCCAATATGCTGCATTTGGACATGTTACAAGTGGTATGGATGTAGTAGACAAAATATGTGATAAGGTAGAAGTAATTGATGACAATGGAACTACTTTAAAGAAAGATCAACCAATTATTAAAAAAATAAGTGTAATAGATTAGGAGTGAATATATGAAAATATTAGTTACTGGAGGATGTGGCTATATAGGTAGTCATACATGTTGTGAATTATTAGATAATGGATTTGAAGTAGTAGTAGTAGATAATTTATCTAATTCTAAATCTGATGTTATAAGCAAAATTAAAGAAATCACTGGAAAAGATGTAAAATTTTATGAAGGTGATGTATGTGATAAAAATGTATTAGAAACTATATTTAATGAAAATGATATAGATGCTGTTATACATTTTGCTGGTTTAAAAGCAGTAGGGGAATCAGTTGCTAAACCATTAATGTATTATCGTAATAATTTAGATTCTACATTATCATTATTAGAAGTAATGAATGAGCATAATTGTAAGAAGATAGCATTTTCTTCATCTGCTACAGTATATGGTTCACCAAAAGAATTACCTATAAAAGAATCATTTGATTTATCTACAACTAATCCATATGGTTCAACAAAACTATATATTGAAGGTATATTAAAAGATTTATATGTATCTGATAAAGATTGGTCAATAGCAATACTTCGTTATTTTAATCCAATTGGTGCTCATAAGAGCGGTTTAATAGGTGAAAATCCTAATGGTATACCAAATAATTTAATGCCATATATATTAAAAGTTGCTACTAAAGAATTAGAAATACTTAATGTATTTGGAAATGATTATGATACACATGATGGCACTGGTGTAAGAGATTATATCCATGTAGTAGATTTAGCTAAAGGACATATTAAAGCTATTGAAAAAGTATTAAATTCAACTGGTGTAGATTGTTATAATTTAGGAACAGGTACAGGATATAGCGTACTTGATATAGTTAATACATTTGAAAGAGTAAATAATATAAAAGTAAACTATAGAATAGTTGATAGACGCCCTGGCGATATAGCAGCTTGTTATGCAGATCCTAGTTATGCTTTAGAAAAATTAGGATGGAAAGCTGAATTAGGAATAGAAGACATGTGTAAAGATGCATATAATTATGTTTTAAAAACTAAAGATATGTAGTAATAAATGTAAAATTAAAAAGATTTCTTTAAATAGAAATCTTTTTTTCACATAATTTTAACAATTCTATGTTAAGATTATAATGAGGTGATAAAATATTGAATGAAAAAGTAGATGAGTTAGAAAAGTTAAATACAATAATGATTAAATATATATCTGCACTTAAAGTACTTGAAACACAGCTTGATATAATAAGTGATGATTTTAAATATATTAAAGAATATAATCCTATTGAGCATATCAAGACTAGAATTAAGAGCGCTGATAGTATTATAGATAAATTAGATAGAAAAAATATAGATTTTACTATTGAGAATATAGAAAAGAATTTATCTGATATAGTAGGAGCACGTATTATTTGTTCCTTTGAATCAGATGTATATGATTTAATAGACATAATAAAAAAATCATCTATTATAAAAGTAATAGATGAAAAAGATTATATAAAAAATCCAAAGGAAAGCGGCTATAGAAGTTATCATTTAATAGTTGAAGTTCCAGTAGAACTTATTAATGATAAATATAAAGTAAAAGCTGAAATACAAATTAGAACTATGGCTATGGATTTATGGGCTAGCTTAGAGCATAAAATTAAATATAAATCTAAAACAAAAGTATCAAATAATGTTAATAATACATTACATGATGCATCAGAGATTTTATATAGTTTAGATAAAACTATGGATAATATATTAAATGAAAAGGTGATTGAATATGAATAAATTTAGAATGTATATGCAGATATTTAATTTTAAAAAATTATTTATGAAATTATTTTTAAAGAATAAAGATACTAAGATGTTACAACAAAGAATAATTTATTATTTGCCAAAGACATATTAACTATGTCTTTTTTTTAAAATATGTTATACTATTATTCGAAAAAAAGAGGGATAAGTATGAATAAAATTTATACAGGTAGAAAAGTTGCTATTTTTACAGATGCACATGGATTGTTAGAACCAGTGGAAGCTGCATTAAAGGATATAAAAAGTAATGGAATAACTGAAATATATTCATTAGGTGACAATATAGGTAATGGACCTGATTCATTAGGTGTTATTAAAGCTTTAGCATTAAACGGAGTTAAAAGTATTGCAGGAAATGCTGAAGAATATATAAGATTAGGTTTAGAACCTTTTGCTTCATATATGATGAGAGAAGATAGAATTAGAGATGTTAAAAGAACTAAAGAACAATTGGGTAGTGAAGGTGTTGAATTAGTTCATCAAATGTCACATTCTTATGTTTTAAAGATAGGTGGTAAAAAAATAGGATTATGTCATTTTGGAAACGATGTAAGAATAGATTATTGGGATAGAAGTACTTGGACTTATCAGACATATTTTGATTATTTAAAAACAGGTGTTAGATATGATGAGAATGCATCTAAACAATTTAGTTATACAGCAAGTGAAGAGCAAATAAATGAAATAAGAAAATTGGGTACAGGAAAAAATTCTATAAAAAAAGAAAATTTAGGATTTAAATCAGCATATGAAGAACCTATGTTTCCTCGAGAAGATAATCCTCATATTGGACATAAACTTGAAGTATTTGATGATATTTTTCAAGGACATGTACATTTTAAATTAGAAGATCCTGGAAAGACTAATTATCATACTTTAAGAGCTATAGGAATGGCATATAGAAAAGACCCTATAGATACTGCATCGTATGTAATATTAGATGAATATATAGATACAGATACTAATGAGCAAGGATTTGATATTAAAGAAATATTAGTAAAATATGATAGAGAAAAAATGGTATATAAAATATTAAATGAAATGGATGAATCATTTAGATTAGAAAAATTTACAAGTGTTACAGAAAAAGAAAAGAAAAAATTAAGAAGATAATTCTTAATTTTTTTATTAAAATAGTTATAAAAACACAAAAAAACAAGCTTTTGCTTGTTTTATTTGTACTTTGGTGCGAGCGAAGGGACTTGAACCCCCATGCCTTGCGGCGCTAGATCCTAAGTCTAGTGCGTCTGCCAATTTCGCCACGCTCGCATAAGTGGTGGATCTTACAGGAATCGAACCAGTGACACGAGGATTTTCAGTCCTCTGCTCTACCAACTGAGCTATCTGGGCATATCTTGGAAGTTCCAAGTAGTAG
>CADBNE010000058.1 GCA_902795975.1 uncultured Erysipelotrichaceae bacterium | reverse complement strand
TATATAGAAAAGTATAATAAAAATAGCATTAATTAATGCTATTTATTTTCTATTAAATTAACATTTTCTAGAAGTACACCTGTACCTTCTACAACACATGTTAATGGACTTTCAGCTAAATATACAGGTACTTTTAATTCATGTGATAGTAAACTATCTAATCCATTTAACATAGAACCACCACCTGTAAGTACTATACCTTTATCTATAATATCAGCAGCTAATTCTGGTGGAGTATTTTCTAATACTTCTTTTGTTGTAGAAATTATTTCAAACATACTTTCTCTTAATGCTTCTTCTACTTCAGCAGAGCAAAAAGTAATTGAATGTGGTAAACCCGTAACTAAATCTCTACCTTTTACTTCCATCTTTTCGTTTAAATTTTCTGGAAATACTGTACCAATTTTAATTTTAATTTCTTCTGCTGTTCTTTCTCCAACTAAAAGTTTATATTTGTCTTTAATATACTTAATTATATCATTATCAAATACATTACCTGCTACTTTTATAGAAGCACTATTAACTATTCCTCCTAAAGATAAAACAGCTATATCTGTTGTACCTCCACCTATATCTATTACCATACATCCACTAGGTTTGGAGATATCTAATCCTGCACCTACTGCAGCAACCTTAGGTTCTATCTCTAAAAATACTTTTCTAGCACCAGTACGTTCTGCTGCTTCCCTAATAGCATTCTTTTCAACTTGTGTAATATTAGATGGACAACATATTAAAATTCTAGGTCTTGAAAAGAATCCTCTTCCATTAACTTTCTTTATAAAATGATTTAACATTATATCAGTAACTTCAAAGTCTGCAATAACTCCATCTTTCATTGGTCTAATTGCTTGTACTCTTCCTGGAGTTCTACCAAGCATTTCTCTAGCATCTCTACCTACAGCAACTATTTTCTTAGATTCAATATCTAGTGCTACTACACTTGGTTCATCCAAAACTATTCCCTGACCCTTTATATAAATTAATACATTGGCAGTTCCTAAATCTATTCCTATGTCTTTTGAAAACATATTGATCTAACCTCCAATACATCTTTTATTATAACATAAAATTACATATATACATCTATTAAATTAATAAAAAAGTACTATAATGCATTATCATAATACTCTTCTGGATTAACACTTAAATCATTAATAACTAATTCAAAGTATAAATGATTATTTAATTCTTTATCTATATTAGATATACCACTAGTAGCAAGTTTTTGTCCTTGTGATACATGATCACCTTTTTTTACATTAATATCTTTAATACTTTGATATATACTATATGTATTATCATTATGTTTAATAGTAATAGAATTTCCTATTAATTCATCATTATTTACTTCTGTTACTTCTCCATCATATATAGCAAGAACATCAAATTCTTTTTCACCACTATAGCATATACCTGTATTTTGCATATATGTATCATTATAGTATATTAATGAATTTTGTTGATCATTACTTTTTCCTTTATAATCATAAAAGCCTTTTACTATTTTTACACTAGATTCATTATATGGTCTAATAACTATATCTTTTGTATTAGTAACTTGAATAGAAGGACTTTTTAAAATATCATATGTATAATCATAATCAATACCTTCAACTATATCCTTACTATTATACATTTTATTATTAGATACAAATAAACCTATTATCATTAACACCATTACTAAACTACTCAATGAATATATTATTACCTTTCTCATTATTTCACCTCTATTAAGAGTTTTTACAATAATAAGAAAATTATACACATTATTTTATTTTTTCTATTTTTACATCAGTATAATAATATTTTAATATTTGGTCATAAGTATATCCTTCCTTAGCCATTCCTTGAGCACCATATTGACTCATACCTACTCCATGACCATATCCATGTGTAGTTATAGTTACTTTATCTCCTAAAGAAATTGTAAAATTAGAACTTCTTAAATTAAACAATTTTACAATTTCTGTACCTGTAAACTGCTTATTATTTATCTTTATACTTTTAATTCTACCTGCAGTAGTTTTATTTATAATATTTATTTTAATTTTATTTGTAGTATCTATATGTAACATTTTACAAAAATCACTATAACTATACTCATGTATCTCATTAAATACAGGAGATATTTTATCCCAATCACTTTTTACACTTTTTAGATAATGGACTTTAGATACAAATATATCTTCACTATTTTCTGTATAACCACTACTTGTAGAAAAAAATAATGCATCTGCTACTTCACCTTTATAAGTTATATATTGATATGCTGTATCCTCAACAGCTTTAACTACTTTCTTTTTATATTCATTATATTTATTCTTCCATTTGCTTTTTAAATATTCATCATCTACATACACTTGATTTAATACTGTATCTTCTACATCATACTTTTTATTCTTCTTATGAATAACTTTATACATTATATAACTGCGTGCTGCTACTGCTTGTGCTTTTAGTGCTTCTTCTTCAAATGATACAGGCATTTCTCCTGCCACTACACCTACTACATATTCTTCTAAAGGTATTTCTTCTATAATATCTTTTTTTGTTCTATATACCTTTATTGTGGTATTCTTTGTAAATTTAAATTCTTTATTAATTGGATTAACTATTAATAAAGTAATTATAAGTGATGGAATTAATATAAATAATATACAAAAAAATAGTACATTTTTCATAAGTACCTCCTATAAAAAACATACTACATAACAGAACTAAAATAATATGAAAAATCATATAAACAATTTACAATTAGATAAGAGAACGCTAAAGAAACTAGTATATAAAATAATTTAATTTGTACTTGTCTATTCTTTTTAAATAATATATCTAATCTTAAACATTCTAATGCCCATACAACTAATGGTATAACAGCAGCATATAATATAATCTTAGCCATTATAATTATTTATTAAATCTATTCTTCTTTGATGTCTTTCTTCGTGAGAAAAATCAGTTTCTAAAAATACTTTAATTATATTTTTTAATTCTTCTATTGGTAATCTAGAGCCAACTGCTATTACATTAGCATCATTATCTAATCTAGTCATTTTAGCTTCCCATTCATCATTTACTTTAGCGCATCTTACACCTTTAACTTTATTACATGCAATAGATACTCCTATACCACTATTACATATAACTATACCATAATCTACATCTTTATTGGCTACTGCTTCTCCTAATTTAAATGCATAAATAGGATAATCCACTGGCTCAGTAGTTTCTGGTCCATAGTTAATAACATCATACCCCATACTTTCTAAATAATTTGTCAATTCATGGTTTAATTCTACACCATGATGATCATTTGCTATTCCTATTTTCATTTTATCACTCCAATATAATTATAACATAATAAAAAAAGATGTAAAACTACATCTTCATTATTCAGCTGATACTAGGAATCCATTTTCGTCAAATACATATTTTGGATTCTCAACTGGTTTATTCTCTTCAACAGGTACTTCTTCTTGAACTTCTGAAGTAGATATTTCTTGTTTAGGTTCATTTACACCTATAATAGTACCATTTTCATCGAATATATATGGTGAAGCACTTTCTTCTACTGAAGCAGTAACTTCTTCTTTAGATTCTTCTGGTTTAACAGCAATAACCATACCTTCTTCATTAAATATATATCTTGAATCACCTTTTATAATTTTTGAATCATCTGATGATACATCATTTTCCTCTACAGCTTCAGTTTTTTCTGTATTTGAATTATTAATATCTATAATCACACCATTCTCATCAAATATATAAGGAGAAGCAAATATACCTTTATCTTCCTCTACTGGAGCAGATACCTCTTCTTTAGGTTCATTTACACCTATAATAGTTCCGTTCTCATCGAATATATATGGAGAAGTACTTTCTTCTACTGAAGCACTTACTTCTTGTTTAGGCTCATTTACTGCTATAACAGTACCATTTTCATCAAATACATATGGTGAAGTACTATCACTTTGAGAAGGTACAATTTCTTCTTGTGGTTCTTCCACATCTCCAGATTGAGGTTCATCCAATGGTGTTTCTTCTATATTCATTTTTTTAGAAAACATTATTCCATATTCATCTTTATATCCTAAAGAATATATTTCATTAACTTGTCCTTCATTAAAATATATAAAATTATCATTATTTAAGTATCCATCTGGATATAGAACTGAAACAAAATCATAATCATTCTTTTTATATCCAATAACCATATATTTATTATTACTATTATCTATACTACATACACTTCCAATTGGTAAATATCTTATTTGCATTTTTATACCTTCTTCCTTTTCTACTCTTCATTCTTTTTATTTTTTTCTTCAGATGTATACTCTTCAATTTGTACTACTGTACCATTTTCATCAAAAACAATATTTTTAAATATAGGCCATTCGTTTGAATCTTGTATAGTAGAATCATTATCAGATGAATATTGTTTATAGAATGGATTAACAAAATTATTCTGCTTTGGTGTATCTATTTCATTTTTAATATTTACATTATTTTTTTCACTATTTAATTCTGTATAAACAACTACACCATTTTCATCAAATTTAATGTTTGAAAAAATTTGTTTATCATTTTCTTTTACATTAGTATTAACTTTTTGCTCAGTTATTATTGAATTAAATTTATTAAAATCATCATTTATATAGCCATTATATAATACTTCTATAATATCTGATTTATTAAAAGATATTATATTATTTTTTAATAAACCTTCAGGATAATCACAACCTTTATAATCATACATCTTTATACTTCCTGAATATTCAATAGAATAATACCCAATTATCATAACTGGCTTATTGTTAGTTTTAATATTACATATAGTACCTATTGGTAAATATTCAATACTATTATTCACGATAATCACCCTATCTTACTATATAAAATTATATAATAAAAAGAGGTAAAATGCAACAAAAAGAAAAAGATTAGCATTCACTAATCTTTTATTTAATAAATTCTTTTCTATTTTCAACTGTGTAACTTGGTAAACTATCAGCATATGAATCTATATTTGAATTTACTCCATTAATATCATTCATACTTTTTGAAACCCAATCATATAAGTTATGTATATCTCTTTTAGCATCTCTAAATTTATTTTTCATTATCTCTAAATTAGAATTTTCACAAAAGTCATCAGTAGTTTTAAGATTATTTGCCATTTCAACTAACATATCTATATGATTACATGCATCATTTAAACTTTGTTGAACGTTATATCTAACATTCCAATCTTCATAATAAAGTTTAGCCATTTTATCTTCTCACTCCATTAATAGTTTTCTCATATTGTGTTGCAGAATCTAATAAAAAATTACCATATTTAGATAAAGAATTTACATAATTCATAAATGCTAATTTATCTTGTGCTAAAGATGAAATAAATTTATCAGCATTATCTCCAACCCATATTCTTGAATTTGAAACATTAGATAGTTCATTAAACATACTTGTATATGTTCCTCTTAAATCTTCAACAAGTTTTAATATATCGTTTCCACAGTTTCTTATTTTTTGTGTATCTATATTTACTGCCATAGCTACCTCCGTATTAAAAAGACTAGTTACCTAATAAGTAGCTAATCTTTTAAAGCACATATTACTCAATTACACTATTTAAATATTGTTTTTGATCATTAAGTGCATTAGTTACAGTTCCACGCAAATATTCTTTTTCACCTTTTAACATATCATATATTTGACGCATCTTACGTCTATCCGCAGGTTCGTCATCTATTTTATAATGTTGTTCAAGTTCATTCATTGCGGCACCAAGGCTTGTTAAAACATTATTGATAACGATATCAACATTACCAATATCTCCGCCAAAGTTTTCTGCAACTCTTAATTTTTCTACATCATCCATATATTATCCTACTTTGTTGATGTGAATTGTGTAGTATATCCTGTAGTAACATCACTAAAGTTAGATGCAGCAGCACCTGCGATAGTATTTTGACCAAAAGAATCTGTACTCTTTTCCCAAGCTTTTGAGATTTCATATAATTTATCACATAATCCTTTTAAATCACTTACTATTGCAGATAGTAATCTTTTTTCTTTATCAATATAGTCTTTTAATGCTTTTTGTACTTCATCACTCTTAATAGCACCATCTAAAACACTTTGATCAACAGTTAATCCTTCAATCATTTTCATAGTTTTATTTAATTCTCCAACCATGTTATCTGCTGCTTCTCTTGCTTTAGGAGCATTCATACCTACTAAATCAAGATAACTTAGTCCGGCAAAACCAATTGTAGGAATTCCTTTTCCACCTTCTCTTGTAGCTTCACGACTTGATATTCTTGTATCAAATGATGATGAAGCTGCAAATGTACTTTTTTCAGTTGTTGCGTCTTGAAAACTTGCCATAAATTATCCCTCCCATTCTGCTAAAGCTTCATCTTGAGCTTTATAAAAATCTGCAACTTCTGTTAATCTTGCTGATAAATCTTTCCATTCATCTTTTAATTCATCTTCAACATCTTCGATTTGAGATTTTAATTTTTTTACATATTTATCCTTAGATTCACCTGTCCAGCAATTTGCTAAATTTTCTTTAACAGTGCTCTCTAATTCATCTAAAGCATCCTCTACTTCATCAACAAGCATTTCTTTTAATGAATCTTTAAAGCTATCCATACCTTTACCGCTGTAACCAACGGTCATGTCTCCAATTGTTACATTATCTTTTGACATATTCTATCCTCTCTTTCCCTCAACTTGTGATTCAGCACTTTTTAATATAGCAGCTGTTTCACTAGAAATTTTTTCATAGTGAGCCTTTAAACGTACTAAATCATTTGTATAACTTAAGATATTCTTATTTAAGGTATTCTTCTCTGAAGTGATTTGTTCACATTTACTTCTAAACTTATTTCCTGCATCACATTCAAAATAACTCTTAGTATCTGCAGCTAAAGAATTAATATCATTAATTATCTTATTACTTCTTTCTGCATAATCTCCTAAATTAAGGATTAATCTTTCTACTAATTGTTCATTTATAGCAGTTGAATTGTAAATATCACTCATAGAATATCTCCTACCTATCTTAAAACTACCTTATGGTTTCATATTACCATATTTTTTTTACACTTTCAAGTTATTTAAATTATTTATTAACATAGGTATACAAATTGTCGTCAGGTTTTATTTGATTTCTAGTTTCTATAATATTTTGTAATATTACTTTTTGATTGTCATTTAATAAGTTGGATTCATAATTATAATTAGTTTTATAATCATAATATGTATCATACATATAATATAATTCATCTTTTTCTATATTAGTTGATTCTGAAAGTAATGAAAACATATTTTCCTGTATTTTATTATAATATGTTATAAATTCTTTTTGTTCATTTGAATTACAACCATGAAATCTTGTTATTCTATTCATATCAGCTTCATTTACTGCCATAAGATTAAATACATCATATAAATTTGTACTATTAGTTTTTAATTTAGTTATTAAACCTTTATAATAATATTTTGATAATGTTTCAGCACAATAGTTAGATAATAGATATCTTTCATTAATATCCATTACTTCTCCATTCTTACTTTGATAAAAATTATCAAATGAATCGTTAGCAGTATCATCAACTATTTCAAATGTATAAAGCATATTTATTAATTCTTGTTTTTCATTATCATCTTTACAATTAAATGTATTAAATAATTTATCTAAATCAGGTTGCAAAGTTATCTTAGGAATAGTTAATTCATCTATATCATCATTAAAAATACAACTAAGTGTTAATGAATCTAAATCTTTTATCATATCTTCATACATTACTTTTCCTAATTTATCACTAGTTTCCATTTGCATTATTTTTTCAGCACTAGCTTCTATTAGCCATTGATATTCTAAAGGATTTATTTCTAAATCATTCCATACATATAGTATTCCCATATTTCTATCATATTTTTCATTTTTCTTTTCTATATCACTATTTATTTGTACTAAATGATTAGACTCATGACATATTACTTTATAAAAGAAATCTTTATCACCAAGTGCTGCTATAGCTTTTGGATTAATAGATAGTATCATATCATCATTTGATACAGATGCATTACCACATCTATCAGATTGAACTATTTTTAAATTTGATAAATTTGTATCTAACTGTTCTAAATCTATATCTTCTTTAATTCTTTTATTTAATGTATCTACTATAGCGTTAATAGCAGAATTTATATCACTATTAGATAATTCACTCAAATATGTATATTTAGTTTCTTTTAAAAACAATTCGTTATTTGATAATACACATTCTAATAGCTTATTTTTATTTATACCATTATCTGTAATTATATTTAACTTTTTATCACTATTATATTCATCCATAGAATAATATCTTTTTAATGCTTCAGTAGTATTAAAATATTCACTATATGGATAATTAACATTCATTTCATCTATTTGTTTTATTACTGAATCTGTATTAACATTTGATAAATCAACTACTATATTATATTTTTGTTCATCTAATTCAAAATTCTTATTCTCAGTTACATTCTCAATATTTTTATCATTTTCTATATCTATACTTTCATAATTAGATATTTCTTCTTTAGTTGTTTTTTCTTCTATTTCATTAGATAATGTTGTTCTTTCTTTTCTTCTATCTTTTTTATCATCATCAATACCTTGGATATCTTTATTATCTAAACAGCTTGCTAAAGATATTGTAGTTGTAATAATCATTGGTAATACAATAGTTTTTTTCAAATAATAAATTGCTTTTTTATTAACACGTTTTAGTTTCATACATATCCTCCAACATTAATATATCACATTTTAATAATTGATTAACAAAAAAAGAGAATAATTACTATTCTCTTTACATTATATTAATATTATTCCTGAACCATTTTTTATATTGCTTTCTCTAACTAATTGATTTGGATCAAATCTATTTCCTGTATCTCTATCAAACAAGTTTGATGTATTTGAACCTTTATATTCTCCATTAGTTATTTCAAATAAAGCTTTATTTATTAATATTACTATATTACCTATTCTTCTGTTTGCAGGTATATATATATCATATATTTGATCTAGCGAAGGAACATATAATTCAACAAGATATTTATTTTTCATTATTATCTTCCTCCTTAGTATCTTCAGGAATAAATTCTATCATATGTTTAATAATATGATGATTATTATTTATTATAGCAAATCCTATTTGTGGGAAATTTAATTTTCTATCTTCAATAGTTAAATTTGGAGCATTTATAATTAATTGACTTGATGCATCTGCGTCTAACCAAATACCACATGATGTATTAACATTAGCTTGATACCATGCATCTACTTGTAAATTTTTAAATGATGGTAATGTATCCATTATTATAAATTTAGCATTTTCAATGGCACCAACTCTACTAAATATAGCATTTAATAATTCTTTTCCTTCTGGGTCTACTTTAGTTTTATACATACCTATACCCATAAAGAAATATACTGTTGTAATCTCTTTATCCTTATTTTTTAGCATCTCATTATTTATATCTACAAATGCTTTTTTATAATCAGTATTATATACTTTTATGTCTCCAATATCTTTTTCAATTGAATCAGCGAAATCAATTATTTCAACATTAACATTCTCTAATGAATTAATCATTTTAATTAATGCATACATAAAGCTCATTCTATCTTCTGTTACTCTGTTTGTAATAATAGAAGTAAATTGATTTTGTGAAAAATCATAAAATTCTTCCATTTTAGTATCTATATTAAATCCTATAGGTACATTACTTAAATTAGTTAATTGATCATAGAATTTATTATCATATACTGTTTGAGGAACCACTGGTATTTTTTTAGCATGTGATGTATAAGCTTGTGTATAAGTTTTACTTGCTTCTCTTATAAACGAATTTATTTCATTTTTCTTTACAAGATAAGCTGTTTGAAATTCAAGTGCTATTCTATCTGATAGTACTAATCCTCGTCCAAATAGTCTTGATGGAATTAATCCTCTAGGTGCATCAAAATCAGATCTATATTGTGCATCATCTGCTTGTTGTAAAATATATTTTGTTGTAAAGTTTTGGGCAATTCTACCTCTTATAGCATTAGGTGCTATTTCAGATACAACAAATGATATACCATATCTTGGTCCATCACGGAATATTTGACCTATACCTTCTGTAAATTTAGAATATGTTTCTGAGAAAACATCATAGTTATTTATAATAAATACCATTATAGGTAATTTTTTGCCACTATCTTTAATATAATCTTCATAACTACCTGCATAATCTGACATTAAAGTTTTTCTTGTTTCGATTTCTTGCACTGCAAGATTTAATATTCCACTAACTAACTCTGTATCATCCTGAAGTGCTACAGCACCTACATGTGGCATTTTAGAGAACACTTGCATTGATTCTGTACCACAATCTATGATATAGAAATTAACTTCATCTGGTGTATGATCAATAACAGATGAAAGAATTAATGTTGTAATAAAATTTTCTTTACCACTTCCTTGCTTTCCTGCAAGAAGTATATTACCTTGTCTTACAAAATTATGTATTAATAATCCTTGTGATTGAGTGGATGGACTATCATATTCGCCTATAATAGGACATACTTCATAAGGATTAGGCTTATAATTATATTTTTGTTTTAAATTATTAATAAATATTTCTTCAGGTATAGCATCAAGCCATAACTTATGTGTAACTATTTTTTCTTTTTCACTTAAATTATTAATATATTTAACTATATTAGTTAATTGATCACCATAGTCTACATCAGTTTCTACCTTTATAATATCTTTAATAGATTTATATACATCACCTGTATTATTTACAAAAGATATTGAATCGTCATTTTTCTTTATAATTCTATCGCTTGGTACATATTTAGCTCCTGACCATCCTGATTGACCTTTATCAAAGAAATCGTCATTACCTACTTGAAGATAAAATCTACCAGCTTCTTTAATACTAGCAGCATCTGGTTTCTTTAAAACTTCCATACTATCTCCACGATCTTGTACTTTTAAACATACCTTAAATTTTGAGTTTGACCATATTTGATCATTTACTACACCACTAGGTTTTTGTGTTGCAAGTATTAAATGCACACCAAGTGAACGTCCTATACGTGCTGTACTTATTAAGTTATCCATAAATTCTGGTTGTTGACTCTTTAACTCAGCGAACTCATCACTTATTATGAATAAATGTGGAAGTGGTTCATCAACTATACCTTCTCTATAAAACTTTTGATATTTATATATATCAACTGTACCTTCACCTAAAGAATCTCTTGTTTGATTGAATATTTGTTGACGTCTTGTTAATTCTGATTGAATAGAAACTAAAGTTCTATTCATTGAAGCAGTATCAAGGTTAGTTATTGTACCTGCTAAATGAGGTATTCTTGTTCCTAACTCTCTATTTTCAAATGCACCAGCAAGACCTCCACCTTTATAGTCAATTAATACAAATTGTACTTCATAAGGATGATAATTTACGCACATTGATAAAATATATGTAATTATAAATTCTGACTTACCACTACCTGTAGTACCTGCAATTAAACCATGTGGTCCATGAAATTTTTCATGTAAATTTAATTTAAATGTATCTCCACTAGCATATACCCCTATAGGTGCCGATAAACTTACTACCGGATTATTTGTTTTCCATCTATTTAATATATTTAATTGTTCTATCTTAGAAACTCCATACATTTCAAGAAAAGATAATGATTGTGGTAAAACAGATAATCCTTCTTTTGGTACTAAAGGTATATTAAGTAATCTTTTACTTATAGCAGTCATATCAATATCATTATCACATTCTACCAAGAATGCTTGTTGATTCTTTGAACTTATATTTCTCTCTAAAATGCATCCATCTTTACCACCTATTTCTATAAATGTGTCACATTCTGATGGTAAATTTTTTAAACTATTAGATATAATTGAAAAACTAAATCCTAAGTTTTGATCTTTATTATTTAAAATATCCTCTACGATTGGAATTCTTATATTATTTTTATAACAATCACATATTATCAGAAAATAAGTATCAAAATTTTGATATCCCTTTGTACTATCAATTTTAACAGTTTCATCATTATGATCCTTTAATGCCTCTTTACCATTAATTACTGATTTTCTATGTTTCATTTCTTCTTGAAGTTTAGAAGATAGTTCCTTAGATTCTTCTACATTTGTTGCAAAATATCTAAATGACTTATCCTCACTCCAACAATGTGGTAATAATTTAGCATATTCCCAATACTTAGCATTTTGTTCATTAGTAAATATTGCTATTTTTAAATCTGCAGCACTTTGAAGCGCTACTAATTGAACCATTATATTTTTAAAATATTCTTGTGGATTCATTTGTTGGTTAATACATATAAATGCAGAAATATTTTTTTCTGTTAATGGTAAACTTATTGGAACCCCATTAAGTTTTTCATTTTTCTCAATCAATTCTCTTAATTTAGTTTGAAGAATATCTTCATCTAATACAAATTCACTTATTTGAGTCTTAATTTTTATTGGATTTTCAATTGTACCTAATCCTAATCGAACGTCCATAAATTCATTGTCATTTATTTCTCTAGACCAAAAATTTCTATTATTAGCTGTTAAAGCAATATTTTTACAAACTATTGATGGTAAAATATTTTCATTCATAATTTGTATATATCTTTTCTTTGCTAATTCTATTTCTTTTTCTTTCTTATCTAAATATTCAGTATATTTAGTAATTCTTTTTTCTTCTTTAGCTCTAGCTCTTTTCTTTTGATAATTGGCTAACAATTTTGGAAAAAGAAACATTCCTAAAAGCATAGCTGAAACCATTACTATCTGTGGTATAACTGATTTAATGCCTCTACCTGCACTTAAACTTGAAAATATTGACCATGACATTACAAAACAACTTGCACCCATTGTAATTGAAGTACCTAACTTTAAATACCAAGGTATATCTTCTGATATAGCACTTCCAGGTGGTGGAACTATATCAAATTCTTGTTCCTCTGCAACCTCTTTTATTCTTGGTGTATGATAAAAATAATTTTCATCAGTATATATATCAATGTTTGATTCTTCATCAGATACTGGCGCAACCTTTGAATTATCAAATGTTGAAAAATCTTGATAAGCACTCATATTAGTTACTTTGATTGCTGTATTAGGATTATTAATAATTATGAAATTCTTCATCCATATTAATTTAAATCCATTAGCAAATATTGTATCACCCGCATAAATTTTTTTATTTGCTGTAATTCTAGAATTATTTAAATACGAATAATATTTAGCATCTTGAACAACTGATACTACATTATCATTTCCTACCTTTTTTATAACAATTTGAGTTGGTGCTAAAGCACTATTTTTAAAACATATATTACAATTTTCGTTACTACCTATTGTTAATTCATTTAAATTAGCTACATTTAATGCATATTCTTCTTTTTTCTTATCTGGTAATGGCCATATATTTATTAAATCACTTTGGCCCAATAACTTAATAGTACAATTTTTATACTCAACAAGTTCCATAGAATTTAAACTTGTTGTTCCATCATATACATTAACAGATCCGTTACTTTTTACATACCATTTATTATCTTTTTTTTCAAAAGTAATTAAAAAACTTTCACTTGTTCCTGGAACTATATAGCTATATGAAAAGAAATCATCCTCTTCTGTTTCTAATCTAAATTTAGTAATATTTGTCTTACTTGCTAAATAAATTCTCACAATACCACTCCTATTATTATTCTTTTATACACTAATTTGATTATAACATACATAAAAAAAAAAGAAAATAATTATATTTTCTTTTTATCAATATCATAAATAATAAAATAAACCAATGTAACAATTATAAATGCACCTATTAAATCAATATAGGAGTGTTGTTTTATAAGCATAGTAGATAATAATATTCCAACACATATAAATGAAATAATAAGTCTTATTATTTTATTAATTTTTTTATTCAATCCAATACATATTATCCACAAAAAACATAATAAAGCATGAAAACTAGGAAAGCAATTAATAGCAGGTATATCATTTGAATAAATCCATTTAACCATAAATTCAAATATACCATTTGACAATATATTTGGTCTATCAAAAGTAGTAGGAAATATAACATATATAATTGTACTAATAATTGAACATACTATATATGTAATTGCATACCTTTTAAGTTTACTTTTATCATATTTTAAAATAATTAGAGGTGCTACAATCAAAAGTAAATACCATATACAATAAAATACTATAAACCAAGATATAAAAGGTAATTTCTTATCTAAATTGGTAGTTATGTTATGTGGTGTTCCTTGTATTAATTTTGATAAGAAATAAAACAAAGTATGTAATAAAGGTGGACAAAAAATGTAAAAGCATGTTAATAACTTATCTTTTTTATCATTATTCATAAAATCACCTCATATTGATTTTATTATACTATTGTTTATACCTTATTGCAAAAGTCTTTTAAATTGTTGTATACTTAAACTAGGGGGAAGATGTTTATGACATATGATTTTAAAGAAAAAATTACGTATAAACAATATTGTAATTTTATTGAAAAACAAAAAGGTCTATCATATATGCAAGAAGAAGAATGGGCACACGTAAAAAACAACAAAAATCATATGATAGTTGCTGCTGTAAAAGATAATGAAGTTTGTGCTTTAGCACATATACTTATTAAAAAGAAAATACTAGGATTTGAATTTTATATTCCTAATGGTTTTATAATGGATTTTACTAATAAAAAATTATTAAGCTTTTTTTCAAATAGTATAAGTAAATTAGCACTAGAAAAAAAAGCTTATGTAATAAATATGTATCCAAATATAGATAAATCTAATCCTAATAGTATTGAAATTAATAAGAACTTACTTAATTTAAATTATAAATATAAAAATAAATATTTAGATAAATCTACAAATATATTAATACCAATAAATAAATTTAAAAATATAGATGAATCATTATATTTAAAAAAAGGTATATATTTTGAAAAAAGTAGTAACATATATGACATTGAAAGATTAAATAATATTATTTTAGATGATTATTTTAAACCAGAATTAGTTAAATCATTAATGGATAATTTTGGAAAAAGAGTATCATTTATATTTGCAAAATTAGACTTAGTATTCTATGAAAATTATCTTTTAGAAAATCATTTAACATCTGAAATAAATAAAATTCAAGAATTATTACAAATAAGTGATGAAATTGATATAGGATGTGCTATTATATTAGAGCCATTTTCAAAAAACAATGAAGTATGTGAGTACTTATATAACACAGAAAAAGAGTCTTTTGAACATTTAGGAGTAACAAATGGAATGCTTAATTTAGCACTTAAATATTGTAATAAGAAAAAATATAAATATTTAAAGGTATCAAATATTAATTTAAATAAGAAAATATTTATAGATGAATTCAAAGGAAAACAAATAAATTATATTGGAAATTATAAATTAATAATAAATAAACTAGTTAATGCTATTAACAAATAAAAGAATTGAGGTTGTATAATTATGGATATATTAACAAGAATGATATATAAACCAATAGCACATATTTTAAATGCATTTGGTAAAGGAAGTGACTTTCCAGGAAGAGAAGCCCTAAAGATGGATAAGGATTTATTAAAGAAATTTCAAAATCCTCCTATTGTAATTGCTGTTACTGGTTCAAGTGGAAAAAGTTCAACAGCATATATGATTTATAAAATTCTTAAAGACAATAATTACAAAGTACAAATGAATCTTAAGGGAAGTAATTTAACAGCAGGTATTACATCGGTATATTTAAAAGCATGTAATATATTTGGTAAAACTAAATTAGATGCTTTAGTATTAGAAGTAGATGAAAGATACACAGAAGAAGTATTTAAAAGTATTAAACCAACTCATATAGTTTTAACAAATATAACAAGAGATCAACCACCAAGACAAGGTAATTATAGAAAAATATATAATACACTAAAAAATGCTATTACAGACGATGCAACATTAATTATTAATGCTGATGACCCAATTATCACATCATTATCAGAAAATTTTAATAATAAAAAAATATTCTTTGGATGTTGTAGGACAAAATATTCAACAGATAATACAAATTCAAACTGTTTAGATATGCTTTACTGTGAAAAATGTCATCATAAATTAAAATATAATTATGTTCATACAGGATGTACTGGAGATTATTATTGTTCTAACTGTGATTTTAAAAGAAAAGAACTTGATTATGCTATAACAAATATTGAAAATAATGTTTTAACTATTAATGAAAATTATCAAGTAAAATCAACACATAGTATGCCATACTATTATTTTGATTTACTTAATGCTTTTGCAGTAACTAGTTTACTTGGAGTAAATGAAAATGAAATAGTTAAAAGTCTAAATGATATAGAAGTAGTTAATAAAAGAGCAGATAATATAGAATATAATGGAAGAAAATGTGAAATACTAAATGGTAAAAACGAAAATGCTCCATCATATAATCAATTAGTTAACTATGTTAAAGAAGATAATAATACTAAAACTATTGTATTTGGTTTTGAATATATTAGTATGAGATATAAATATCAAGATATATCTTGGTTATATGATATAGATTTTGAACTACTTACAAATGTTGATAAAATTATTTGTGTAGGCGATTGGGCAAATGATATAGCAGCTAGATTTAATGTCGCAGGTTTTGATAAAGAACAAATTATGGTATGTAAAGATTTCACTAACTTAAAAGAATGTTTAGATAATTCAAATGGTACTATATATGCACTACTAAATATGGGTACTGAAGTTCCATTTAAGGAAAGCATTAAATAGAGAGAGGTTTGACTATGAAAATAACAATAGCTTATTTATATTATGATTTATTAAACTTTTATGGAGATAGTGGAAATATAAAAATTCTTTCTCAATACTTAAATAAACAAAATATTGATGTTGATATTAAATATCTTTCTTTAGAAGATGAATTAAATTTTTCAGATTATGATTTCATATATATTGGTATGGGAATAAATGAAAACTTATTAGTTGCTAAAAATCATTTAATAAAATATAAAGATGAAATAAAAGAAGCTATAGAAAACAATAAATTCTTCTTATGTACAGGTAATTCATATGAATTATTTGGTAAAACAATAAATAATGAAGAAGCATTAGGAATATTTGATTATGAAACTGAATACTTAGGTATAAATAATCCTATTGAAGTAGATAGTAAATGTGACTTAATTGATACAAATATAATTGGTTTTATAAATAGATTATCTAAAAATAATAATAAGGCTAATTATTTCTTAGTAGATATGGAAGAAGGAATACTATATAAAAATTTTATTGGAACATATACTTTAGGACCTATATTAGTTCGTAATCCTAAATTATTAGAATATTTAGCACATAAAATAATTTCATCTAAAGATGAAGACTATCAATTTGAAAATATTAATTTAGATATATATGAAGATGCATATAATGATTGCATTGAAAGACGTAAAAAAAATAACCAAGCTTAGTCTTGGTTATTTATTACTTTATCGAAAAGAGGTTTTAAACCTTCTTTTTTTTCGGATAAATGTATTTTAGATTGATATAAATCATATCCTGGTAAATGATTTCCTTCAATTAATACTGGTCCATCTTCTAATAATGCTACATCAAATCCAATATATTTAATTTGAGGAACTACTTTACATGCCTCTTTAACTAATTCGATAGATTCTTTATAAAAAGGTATTTGAAATCCAACAATCTTTTCTCCAGTAGCGGGATGTGTTTCATATACATTTCCTTCTCTATCAATAGCAGGTTTAGTAATTATACCATTTTCATCAAAAACAGTATACATACCACCAGAATGGAAATTATCAACAGAATTTATTCCATTACCCATTCTTACAACTCTTACCATAATGTGAACACCTTTATCATTTGTAACTGTAACTAATCTTAAAGTATTAACACTACTTCTTCCAAGTTTATTCATTTGTTCACATTGAACTAAACATTCTTCTATTAAGTAACATTTATTCTTTAATAATTCATCATATTTAGCTTTAACATCTGTAATATTATTAAAATCTATTTTTTCAATTCCTACGCCACCTGAACCATCTATTGGTTTTGCCATTACAATCTTATGTTCACTTACAAATTTTTCAAAATCTTCATAAGTACACTCTTGTAAATCAAGGAAATCTCTTCCAATAAATTTTTTAAATTTCTTATTAAATAAAATCTTATCATCAAAATCTAAAAAATATTTTGGATCATTTAATTTTCTTACATAAGCTATATTAATTCCTCTTGTAATGTATGTTTTTCTTTGTTTATTTGTTAAATCTTCAAAATGAAACAAATCATAATCAACATATCCTGATGAATATTTAAAAGAACAAAGTATTATATCAAAAAATATTCTTATCTTAGACTTATTACTTCTTTTTGATATTTTACTTACTGTTTTAAAAAATGCTGATAGATTTAATCTAAATAAACTTTTAAAATAATATTTAATTTTCTTCATTTACCACATTCAACTCCTATAAAAAAAAGATAAGTAAACTTTTTTATTCATTATCTTTTTTTTCTTCTTTTGTTTCTTCAATTACTTCTTCTGCAGTAGCGCTTGTTTCTTCCATATTTTTTTCTGAAGAATCACCTGTTTCTTCTTCTTTCATATGTCCATGCTCTACTAAATATTCAATTTGTTCTTTAGTAATTGTTTCATATTTAAGTAATGTTGTAGCTATTAATTCTAATAAATCCATATTACTTGAAATAATTTCTTTTGTCTTATTATAACATTCATTTATAATTTTTCTTTGTTCTTGGTCTATTTCAAATGCAACTTCACTTGAGAAATTATGACTCTTATTATAATCTCTTCCTAAGAATACACTTGATTCTTGATGTTCAAATTGAACTGGTCCTAAATCACTCATACCATATTCAGTAACCATAGCACGAGCAATTTTAGTAGCCTTCTCAAAATCATTATGTGCTCCTGTAGTTACTTCATTAAATACTACTTCCTCAGCAACACGTCCACCTAATAAACCACTTATTGTCTCTAATAACTCATTCTTAGTTTCTAAGAATGTTTCTTCTTTAGGTAACATAAGATTATATCCTCCAGCAGTTCCACGTGGAATAATAGTAATCTTTTGAACTTCATTAGCACCTTCTAATTTAATACCAACAACAGCATGTCCTGCTTCATGGTATGCTACAATTTTCTTTTCCTTTTCTGTATATTTCTTTGTTACCTTAGCAGGTCCCATTAATACACGGTCATGAGCTTCATCTACCTCAGCCATTGTAATAGCACTTTTATCTCTACGAACAGCTAATAATGCAGCTTCATTTAATAAATTTTCAAGGTCTGCACCACTAAATCCTACTGTTCTCTTAGCAATATTATCTAATGTAACATCTGGAGCAAAAGTTTTACCTTTAGCATGTACAGCAAGTATTTCTTTTCTTCCTGTAATATCTGGTAAATTAACTGTAACTTGTCTATCAAATCTTCCTGGTCTTAATAATGCAGGGTCAAGTACATCTGGACGGTTTGTAGCAGCTATAACAATTATACCTTCATTTTCACCAAATCCATCCATCTCAGTAAGTAATTGGTTAAGTGTTTGTTCTCTTTCATCATGACCTCCACCTAAACCAGCACCTCTTTGACGCCCAACAGCATCGATTTCATCGATAAATATTAAACAAGGTGCATT
>CADBNE010000057.1 GCA_902795975.1 uncultured Erysipelotrichaceae bacterium | reverse complement strand
TAAATGAAACTAATTATGGTTTCTTTATGCATGAATGGCGGAATGGTAGACGCGCTACTTTGAGGTGGTAGTGAGCATTAGCTCGTGTGAGTTCAAATCTCATTTCATGCACCATTTTGATTATAGTAATATAATCTTTTTTTAATAGTATATATGTGTTATAATTTTGATGTAAGTAATTACAATAGGAGGGTTTGAGATGAGAAAAGGTATTGAAATTAAGATTTTACCAAATTATTTTTTAAATAGTGATGGTTCTTTTAATAAGGATGATGCTATTAGTCTTGATGGTAAAATTGCAGGTATTTGTTATGATAAAGAAGGTTTTTCGCACTTAGAAGGTGAGTCAAAAGAAAAAACTAATAGAAGGGTTGATATGACAATTAATAATGGACATCACAGTGTATATGGACATACTATGATTAGTTTTGATATTAAAAATTTACCTAAGGCTTTGGCAATGGTTTTAAATAATGAGCATGAATATAATACAAGTGAAAAGTCTTTAAGATATACACCTGTTTTAAGTAATGAAATTATTACTTATAATGAGGAGAGGTTATATAATAAGTGGATGAGTATTTTTGAATCAAAGATTAGAGAAAAATATGGTAATTTTTATAGTAATTATAGAATTAGTAAACTTGCACAAGAAAATGCTAGATATTTAGTTACTGTTTTTACACCTACTGAAATGATTTATACTACATCTTTAAGGCAGATTAATTATATAGCATCTTGGATGGATGAATTTATAAGAGAAGCTGACATGAATATTTTATTTGAAAGAAAACTTTCAATGTTTATGGATGAATTTGTGAATGAGCTTGATGAAGTTAATGTATTAGATGATAGACTTATGGGAAATGAGAAACAAAGAAAGATATCTTTGTTTGGTAAAGATTTAGGTAGTCAAGATGATTATTTTGGGAATGTATATTCTACTAATTATAAAGGATCACTTGCTCAGCTTGCGCAGGCTCAAAGGCATAGGACTTTGGATTATAAGCTTGAATTTTTAGATGATAAAGAATTTTATATACCACCTATAATAGAAGACGATGATTTTCTTGTAAAAGAGTGGCTTTCAGATATGAATTTAGTTGGGGATGTCACTCCTCAAGGAGAGCTTGTCAATATAAATGAAACAGGTAAATATGAGGATTTTATTTTAAAATGTAAAGAACGACTTTGTTCAGCATCTCAGCTTGAAATAATGAGACAAACTAGAGATACATTGATTAAATATAAAGAATATTTAGAAAAATCAAATAATCCACTTTCAAATGATATTATTAAATATACTCATGGAGCTAGATGTACTTTTCCTGATTTTACATGTACTGAGGATTGTAAATTTTCAGAAGGAAAGAGACTCATTAGAAAAATATAAAGTTAGTTTTTACTAGCTTTTTTTGTTATAATAATATTGGGTGTATGTTATGAATATTGATTTAATGCATTATATAGATTATTTTTCTTATAATTCTGTGGTAATTTTATCTTATTTTTTTGTTTGTCTTTTAGTACTTATTTTGAATACTATTACTCGTGATAGAATTAATAATTTTTTAGTTTTTAGAAGAGGAAGCTTACTTAATCCTATGACTTATATAAGGCTAGTCGCTTCTGGTCTTTGTCATAAAGATTGGTCACATTTTAGAAATAATTTTATTACAATTTTGTTGATTGGACCATTATTAGAAGAAAAATATGGAAGTGTGAATTTAATTTATATGCTTTTAATAACTACTTTTATAAGTAGTTTAGTTCATTTATTTATATATGATTCTGGTGCGATAGGTGCGAGTGATAATGTATATATGCTTATTGTATTATGTTCTATTGTTAATATTACTGATGGTAAAATTCCTATTACTTTAGTTTTGATAGTTTTATTTTATATAGTGGATGAAGTTATTAAACAGTTTTCTAATAAAAAGGATAATATTTCTCATGATAGTCATTTAGTAGGTGCTGTATGTGGGTTTATTTATGGATATTTTATATTTGCTTTATAGGTATTTTATGATTTAAAAAAAAATAAATAATATTTTTTTAAAAAAAGTGTTGCAATTTGTAAAAAAGTATGCTATTATATATGTAGTTAATAGGATAGAGGAATATAGAAATATAGTTTATAATTAATTTATATTAACTGTGAGACTTGTTCTTATGCTGTAATATTTATTTAAATTATAAATTGATATTTCAAAATGATATAACTATTAATATTATTTAAGTTTTGTAGTATTCATAAAGTATTTTATATATTTTATGAAATTAAATTTAAATCTATATTATGTTATATTTATTAAATATTACCTATTTATAGCTAATATTTAATGGCATATTCTTCAATCATATCAAGCTATTAACTAAGTGTACACGAGTGGGATCTTGATAAAAAATTATAATTAGAACTGTCAATATAATTATGATTTTCGCAGTATACCACAAGAAGAATATGTTGTTTTGACAGACAATATATTT
>CADBNE010000056.1 GCA_902795975.1 uncultured Erysipelotrichaceae bacterium | reverse complement strand
TTTGGAGTTAATCAAAGAAGTAGTTTAAAAAATAAAGGTATAACACCTGATATATTATATTTGAGTGCTACACCAATACCTAGAACATATGCATTAACTATTTATGGTGATATGGATATATCTAGTATACATACTAGACCAGAAGGAAGAAAAGAAGTAATTACATTACTTAAAAGTAATAAAGAAATAAAAGATGTATTAGATTTAATATATATGGAATTAAAGAAGAAACACCAAATATATGTTATAGCTCCATTAATAGAAGAATCAGAAAATAGTGATATGGAAAATGTATATGAATTAAAAGATAAAATGGATAGAGCGTTCTCTAAAATATGTAAGACTGATATATTACATGGTAAAATGACTTCTAAAGAAAAAGATGAAGTAATGGAGAAATATAAAAATAATGAAATAAGTATATTAATAAGTACTACTGTAATAGAAGTAGGGGTAGATGTTGGGAATGCTACTGTAATGGTTATATTTGATTCATTTAGATTTGGTTTATCTCAATTACATCAATTAAGAGGTAGAGTAGGTAGAAATGAATTACAATCATATTGTGTATTAATAAGTGATAAAGAAGCTGAAAGATTAAATGTATTAACTAATACTACTGATGGATTTAAAGTAAGTGAAGAAGACTTTAAACTAAGAGGCAGTGGTGATTTATTTGGTACTAGACAAAGTGGAGATATGAATTTTAAGCTTGCAGATATTAAGCAAGACTTTAGTATTTTGCTTAGAGCTAAAGAGGATAGTCAAGAAGTGTTAAGTAGTAAAGAATATGTAAATGATAAAAAATATTTTGCTTTAAGAGAAGCCCTTGAAAATTCTATGAATAATTCATAAATTTATATCAAATTCTTGTAAATGTAATAAGAATGTCAATTGACTAATTTGCATAAATACGATACACTAATAATGGCATGTTACTCCATGCCCGTACTACAGTAGTAGTACACAACCAAAACCCCCTGAATGAGCTAACGATTTAAAGTTAGCTCTATTTTTTTGTATAATAAAAGCAATTCAATATGATTTTTGAATTGCTTCTTTTATGTTTTCTGATAAATATACAGTGTTGTTTATAAGTTGATTAGAGAAATAACAATATATTTGTTTAATTCTCTTGATGAATAAACTTGTTAATATTGGATTATCATTTGAAGGAATATAATCAATATTAATTAAGAGTGAGTCATATTTTTTCATTTTATCAATAAGTGTATTCAAATCATTAACTTTCTCTATTTTAAGAATATATGATATGTTTACTTTTTTGATGTTATAAATATCAAATATATTATATTCATCATCGATATTGTTTATAAATGAATTGTCTTTTATAAATGATATATCTTTAGGTATTTCTAATCTATCCCAAAATGAACCAAGTAATTTATAACTTTTTTTCATTATAAATCTATTTCTATACCTGTATCTAGTTCAATAGCTTTCTCACAATAACTATTAATTACTGTGAATAATTCATTTAAACCATTATCTTCAATTAATTTATTATGATTCATAATCCATTCTTTTAACTTTCTACATTGTTGTGGATTGATATAATCATATTCATATTGAGCTACTAAAGTACCACATTCTTCGTTTATATAATCAAAAAAGAATTGTCCTAATTTTGAAGGTATACTCGAATCATTAATTTGATATTTAATAACATCATTTTCATCAATTTGTGGATAATATCCAGGTTTAATAATTGGTTTTACTTTAAATAATCCTATGTACATTTCACATCTCTTCTTTCTTTTTAATTTTAAAATGAGTTTCTTCACGACTACCAGGTTTTCCATCAAGTTTTACATATTGATTAGTTTTTTTGTTTTTAATTCTTAAATAACCTGCAACCATATCAGTAACAACTTGATATTTATCTCCTTCATAAATAAATTTGTAGCCATTTACATACCCAATAGAATTGGGTGCAAATTTATCTACAACTTCATTTATATTAACTTTTTGCTTACTCCAACTTTCGTTATGTATTATTTCTTTCTTTTTACTATCATTATAATGTTTTAAATCTATTTCTGATTTAGGTACCACATTATTAACATAGTTTTTTGAATTACTTGAATAATGACTTTTATTGTCTGACATTATTATATCACTCCTTTCTTACAAATACTATGAAAGTCAATATAATATTTGTAGTTGATTCCCATAGTATCTAATTTTATATTAGTATTTTTGTCTATTTTTCCATATATTAGTAGTGTTGAAGGTAATAAATATAATATTTTACTTAAGTAGTTAAAACTATATTTTTCATCCTTTGCACATCCTAAAAATCCTGAAATACAAATTACATTTTTAGGATAATGTTTGAACAATCTTATATTTTGAATACTTCCAATTCTAGTATTAAGTACTATTTTAATTCCATTTACAGCAAGAACTGCAGCAAATAATTGGTTTAATAGTATTATGGATTGTTGCCATTCAATATCCATATCTTCTGTAACAGTTATATCAGGAGTTGCTACACCAAGATATTGTTTATATATATCTATCTCATTAAAAATATTTTTAAATCTTGGATATATTCTTACATCTGAAGTAAAAGAACATAATAAGGTTTTCTTTTTGTTTTTGACTAATTTATTGTTCCTGTTAGAGTAGGGAACAATTTGATCTGGTAATTCTTTTAAAAACATATCTTCAGTAAATATTGGAAATCCATTTTTATCGAATTAAAAATTATTATCTTTTAAATAAGATATATATTTATCAGACATTTTTATTAGATCTAATAAACTATGCATTTAATTCCTCCTTTCAAATTTAGGAGTACCAACTGCAAAAAAAATTTAAAATAAAAAACACGTTACCTCCTCTCATATATCTTGACGAACGTGTTTTACTATGTTATCATATTAGACATTGACACAGAAAGAAATTTGCTGTATCATGTTGTTATAGAATAAGATAGGCATTTGATTTTGGTAGAATCATTTGCACACGTTGTTGTCATAAAATTTTATTCTAAATTGTATTGCTTTGTGCAGTTGGTAGCTGCCTAGTGAGAAAATCATGTGAACACATGGTTTTTTTGTGCTCAATAATTAATCTCACTGAAATTATAGCACATAAAACAAATGTATGTAAAGCGTTTTGGACGTTAAATTAAAGTTTAAAATTCTAGGTGGCATTTAGGTGGCAAATATAAAATAAAGGGTAGATTACATATAATGAGTAATATAGATAAAAGCTTATAAATAAAGACATATACGTATATGTAATGATAGATAAAGATGAGAAAATATCACCCCCTGAATGAGCTAACGATTTAAAGTTAGCTCTATTTTTTTGTATAAAAAAATATGATATAATTAATCACAGATATTTTAAATATTTAATAAGTATTAAAGGAATTGATATATATGGAAAAATATAAAGAGATTGAAAGAAGTATAATTACTAAGTTTAGAAAAGATATATGGAGTAAGTTTGTTAAGGGTGTAAGTGATTATGAATTAATACATGAAAATGATAAAGTAATGGTATGTATTAGTGGTGGTAAAGATTCATTTTTACTTGCTAAATGTATACAAGAATTACAAAGACATGGTAAGTTTAAATTTGAAGCACACTTTGTAGTAATGGATCCAGGATATAATGATATAAATAGACGTATGATAGAAGAAAATGCTAAATTATTAGATATACCTGTAGAAATATTTGAATCAGATATATTTAATGTAGTAAATGGTGTAGCTAGTGAAAGTCCATGTTATTTATGTGCAAGAATGAGAAGAGGATATTTATATAGTAAAGCACAAGAATTAGGATGTAATAAAATAGCTTTAGGACATCATTTTGATGATTTTATTGAAACAACATTATTATCTATGTTTTATGGTGCTGAATTAAAAACTATGATGCCTAAATTACATAGTGATAATTTTGAAGGTATAGAATTAATTAGACCATTATTACTTATTAAAGAACAAGATATTATATCTTGGAAAAATTATAATGAATTAACTTTTATAAATTGTGCTTGTAAGTTTACTGAAAGAAATAATATTAATAATGATGGAACAAGTAAGAGAAAAGAAATGAAAGAATTAATTAAAAGCTTAAAGAAGATTAATAAAGATATAGACCATAATATATTTAAATCTTTAGAAAATGTTAATATGAATTGTATATTAGGATGGCATAAAGATGGTAAAGATTATTCATTTTTAGATGAATATGATAAATATGACTAACTATAATAGTTAGTTTTTTTATTTTTTTAAATTATGATATAATACAACCAGAAATGAAGGGGCATTTATGAAAGTTGATAAACTATTTGAAGCAACATATTCTTTAATTATAGGTATAGGATTAACTATATTATCTTTAATACTTATAATAGGAAAAAAATGGTTATATATTAACGTAGTTAATGTGTTTTTAATTGCTTTAATATTTTTATCTATAAAAGATATAATTAGTTTTTTTAGAAATAATAAGAATAAAAAGAATATTAACTTTATACGTAGTATTGTAAACTTATTATTATGTTTAATATTTTCTATATTTAAAAATATACCATTATCTATATTACCTATAATATTTGGTATATATTTATTACTAAATACAGGTGTAAAAATAATTAATTTAGCAATTTTAATAGAGAATAAATCTCCTGGAAAGTTATCAGAAACATTATTAATAATTTTATATTTAGTTGTAGGTATATTATGTATTATTGCTCCACTTAAATATTTAGAAGGTATATTAATTATAATAGGTAGTTATTTATTGTTATTAGGTTTAACATTTATATATGATTTTATATCTGAATTAATACCATTTAAAGTAAAAAATAAAATAAAAAGAAGAACTAGAATATCTCTTCCTGTATTAGTAGAAGCTATTATTCCTTATGTAGTATTAAATGAAATTAATTATTTAATAGATAAAGATAATATGGATAGTGAATTTATATATGAAGAGAAGAAAGAAGATATAGAACCAGATATAGAAGTATTAGTACATATATCTAATAGAGGATATAATAGATTAGGACATTGTGATATAGTTTATAATAATAAAGTTATATCATATGGAAGTTATGATAGAAAGACATTAAGACATCATGATTTAATAGCAGATGGTGTAGTATTTGTAGCTGATAGAGATAAATATATACCATTTTGTATAAAAAATAGTAAAAAGACTTTATTTGCATTTGGATTAAAATTATCTGATAAACAAAAAGCAAATGTAGAAAAAGAAATAGATTTATTATTTAAAGATTTAGTCAAGTGGGAATCACCATATCAAGAAGCATTAGATGAAAGTAAAAGAGTAAAGAAAAAAGACTATGATGATTATGCTAGTTGTTTATATATGGCAACACAAGCAGATATGTATAAATTTACTAAAGGTAAATATAAGAAATACTTTGTAGCAGGTAATAACTGTGTAAAACTTGCTGATGAAATAATTGGTAAGAGTGGTATAGATGCATTAAAAATGTATGGTATAATCACTCCTGGAGCATACTATGAATATTTAAATAGAGAATTTAGAAAAAAGAATAGTATGGTTATTTCAAGAAAAATATATAATAGTGAAAGCATAAAAAAAAGAAAGAATAGAACTAAATAGTTCTATTTTTTATGATATAATATATTTATATAATTGGTATAAAAGTATGACAAAAAATATATATAAATAATTATGTTAAAATTCTTTGACAAACTTCCAAAATAATTTGGTAGATTATAAATTAGTATTTTTATATAATTGTTAGTGAAAGAAGGGATGATTATGGCTTTAGGTCAAAATATATATGAATTAAGAAAGAAGAAAGGTCTTTCACAAGAACAATTAGGAGAAAAAATAGCTGTAACAAGACAAACAATATCTAACTGGGAATTAGGTGAAACATCACCTAATCCAGAACAATTAAAATTATTGTCAAAAACATTAGACGTTAGTGTAGATGATTTAATTGATAATGATATAGAAAATGTTATATTATCAAAAGTAAAACTTACAGAAAAACAAACAAAATCTATTAAGAAAATATTAAAAGGATTATTAATAGGATTTATTACTATTTTAATACTTGATTTTATTTCATTAATAATATGTTTTACTCAAAAAATAGGACCATTTGAACAAAAGAAAAGTGAAAGTAATATTTCATATATAGTTGAAGATTATAATTATTAAAAAATAGAGTTTTCTCTATTTTTTTATATCTAGTATTATATGTTTATTAGGTATTAAAATATATAAAAAAGTAATAAA